>CBFHCJ010000290.1:0-8056 GCA_965654005.1 uncultured Streptomyces sp.
CCCGCCGCACCGCCGCAGCACCCCGCCCGGCGCTCCACCAGGCGGCGCCTGGTCGGCATGGCCGCTGGTGTGTTCCTGGCACTGGCGTGCCTGCTCCTCTCGGCCGCCGCGTGGCCGTGGAGCGGGCCGAGACGTCCGACCGGGCTGTCGGCCGCCGCATACGCCGGTTACCACGTGGGCTGCACAGGGGACGCGTGTGATGGGCGCGACCCTGGGGTGACACTGTGCGGGGTCGAGCCGCAGACGCTGCTCCACGTGCAGATCCCGGCCGGCTTCGGCCTGGAGGTCCGCTACAACCCACAATGTCGGGCGGTCTGGGCCAGGGTCTGGAACGCGGCCTCCGGGGACCGGCTCACCCTCACCGCCCCCGGCCGACCCGCGCAGAGCGTCACCGTCGCCCACCCCGTCAACCAGTACCCGTATTCCTACACGCCCTTGATGGCCGTCAGCACCCGAGGCACCACGCTGAGGGTGTGTGTAGCCGCGGGTCCGGACAGGACCCCCACCTGCTACACCGTCCGGTCGCCGTGACGGCACGACCCGCCGCTCGGGCGCCGTTCCCCCCAGCTGCGGCCGCGCCAGCCTGCCGTCCCGGACCGGCCGACAACCGAACGGGACGGGAGCCCGGCGAGCCGAGCATACGGCGGCGTTGCCACCTGGACCCGCACCAAGGGGGTTCGCGGCTCGGCGGTCCAGGCGAGGTGCGGCAGCACGACCTGCAGGCGTGGAGGCGTGCCGCGCGCGTTGGTAGGGCTGAGGCGTACCCGGAGGCGCGGCGTCGACCATGAGCTTGGCACAGCGAAGTTCGTGAAGGCGAGGGTAGCCCCGCCAGGGTGATTGCGGTCGAGAACGGCCGACTTGGGCGCTCAGCCTCCGACGTGCCGCGAGCGTGCCTTCCATGAAGGAACCTCCGCCCGCCTTCGAACAGGCATCCGTCTCGATGGGGCAGTCACCTCCGCGCCACAGGCGTACGCGTCCCCCTGACTGTCCAGGTCCAGCATCTCGTCATCGACGGCGCCGATGGCGAGATACCCGGGGCTACCAGATTGAGGCGATCCGGGCCGCGCTTCGATGGCTCGTCGAACATCCCGACCATGACCGGTAGGCCACGCAGTACCGGAAACCAACCCTTTCGCGTGTGCCCCCGTAGGACTCGAACCCGCGGCTCGTTTCAAGCGCCTGTTCAAGGGGCTGCCCGCCACGGCCGACAGCCTCCGCCAGGACCGGGTCCTCGAAGAAGCGATCGCCGCCGGACCCGACCCCCTCCGCATCGCCACCATGTTCAACCTCAGCGCCTCAGATTGCACTCGCGGAGTCCGGTGGTCTGATCGCGTCGTCGTCCATGGTCAGACCGGTGGGTTGCAGAAAGCCGTCGATCAGGTGGGGCCCGGTACCGGATCTTCTTCGGCTTCCGCTTGATCACGCGGGTGAGGTGCGTGAGGTCGGCGGCAGCGGCTGCTCCCCCAGTGGCGTCAGTACTGGCGCTGATCGAATGTGATGCCCAAGTCCACCTCGAAGGGAGCGTGGACAAGCTGTCCGGTCGGGGTCTGGAAGCGTGCGTAGCCGCGTTGAACTATGCGCTTCCAGTCCATCGAGAAGTTCAGGATGGTACGGGCAGGGACCACGAGAGTGACCTCTTCTTCGAAAATCTGGTCAATCTCGGTTGACAGGGAGTACTGGTGACGGAGAGTGGACTCCGCACTGGCCTTCAAGGCGGCCAGGTCGACCATCTTGAGATCCACCCCGACGCTGTCGGTGTTCGCGTTTTCCAGTTGCAGTTGGCAAGTTTGACGCCAGTGTTTGCTGGCCTTGACCGTGCGGGTCACCTGGGTGTCGCTGCCCCGGTTGTCGACCCGCCGGAGGTCAGAACCGATGGGGCATTCGACCCGGTCGGTCTCCATGGTGTCCAGGAGCCTCAGGAAGGCCGACGCGTTGGTGGATTGTTCGTTGACGCATTGCGCAGCGAACGACTCGATGTCCCTTTTCAGGGTAAGAAACGAATAACCGAGAGCCACCCACGAGTAGGTGAGATAGCGGGCGACCCACATGGCGCCCCCGGCCCTGACCAGACGGACGCCCACATCGGTGCCACCGGCTGCGGCACGTAAGCTGACCTCAACGGATGGATCAGTGAGCTCTCGTCTCCAAGTCGACGGCTGGTGCGCCCGGACGACAATCAGGTCATCCCGGACAACGGGCGTATCAGCGAGGAACCCCTTGTCCGTGAGCCAAAACGTGATGCGTTCAGCGAGCTCGACATCCGTCATGCTCCTTCGATGAGGTATGAGCACAACCGTCCCCAACAGTCGATGCGTTTGCGGCGGAGAGAATGCGCTTTGACTGTACAGCGCTACAGGTTGAACTCGTGGACTTCGGTGGTCTGGGTACATCGTCGTCCGCGATCAGGCCGGCCGGCGGGAGGCGGCCGTCGATCAGTGAAGTCCACCAGCTCCTTGACCAGGTGCACGTTCAGATTGTCCCAGCACCACACCACCGGGGTGCCGAGCTGCACGTGGGTCAATGACGATCAGATCGCGGTACCGGCGCCAGGAGAACGTCTTCGGCTCGGCCCGGCATCCATGCCAGACATGCAGCTTGAAGGAGAAGCGGGACCGGTGTCCGGCGCGGTAGCAGACCACGCGTCGTCAAAGCCGTACGCAAGCGGACCACGCCGTAACGTAACGATCAAGGACCGTCACGGCCTGACGGACTCCACAAGTTCAACCTGAGTAACCTGCGAACCCACGGTCAGAGAGCCTCCAAATCCCCCAACATCACCTATAGTTCAGATTTCGATACCTTCAGAAATCGTGAACTCGCGGGGATTCGACGGCGGGCGGATCGACTGGCTGGGCCTGTACGAGAACAACGCGCCCGTGGTCGTGGAGTTTACCGACCGTGACTTGTGCTGTCCGTGATGTCCATCTGGGCCTGTGGCGTGGACGTCGTGGGCTCGTTTCCGACCAGGACCGGGACGTCTGTCATGTTCCGGAGTCGGTACGGAGGACAAGTGGTACGGCACGTCGTGGTCAGGGACTTGCCGGTCCAGCAGATCGAGCGGAAGGACGGCGGCGGTCGTGGACGATCGTCTGGCCCGAGGGCACGGTCCATGATGAGGCGGACCGTTTCCTGCGCCGGCATGACGGCTCGGGCACGCAGAAGACCTACGCGTACTACCTGCGGTGGCTGGAGCACGAGTGCCTGGCCTTCGCCGCGGTGCAACTGCGCGATCTGGAAAGGTACATGAGCCTCGTCGGCGCCGAGGTCCGCATGCAGCTCGGCGAGCCGTGGCGGCTGGGCAACCGCCCCTACGGCCGGTCCGCGCTGTCGGTCGCCGCAGCCCAGCTCACCGCCGACAACCGCACCCTCGACGAACGGCTCAAGGCCGCCCGCTCCAACCTCCGCTTCCAAGACCGCCGCGTCGCAGACCTCGAAGCCCAACTCGCCTATCGCGACGGCTGATCACACCCAAGCAGGTACCTCGAGGCGGATGGTGGCATCGGCCAGCTGTCCGATTCTGCTGCATTCCTTCAGGGCGGTGAATCGGTAGCTGATGCCTTCGATACGACTGGTTCGCGGCCTCCCAGGGGCGAGTTGGTCCACCAGACGCCGAGGTGGACGATGTTGAAGGCGGTGGCGGAGAAGGCGTACTGGAGGCGGACCTAAGGCAGGCTGCGGTAGCGGGCTAGTCCTCTGACCGGGAAGGTTCACCGGGTTGGTGGTTGTGGCGGTTGTCGGCAGCAGCCGCAATGTCCTGTTCCAGCAGGTCGTTGTGGATCCCGATCGCGACAGTGCTCGCGTGACCGGCCGCACCTATCGCCAGCAGGGCGGGCGACGTCGTCGTACCGGCTGCCCAAATGCCAGGAACGCCGGTGCGGCCGATGGAATCCGTCTCGACTGCGATGCCTTCGTTTGTGTGGCGGCAACCGAGCTTGTCGGAGAGATCGCTCTGCTGGCGTTGGCGTGTGACGACGAAGACGGTGCGCCGGGCGAGACGGGTGCCATCGGCGAACTCAACGCTTTGGAGGCGCCCTTCGTGGTGCACGAGGCGCCGGACGTGCTGCGGTTGGACGGTCACTCCGGCGGCGTGGAGCCGCTCACGTTGAGCGGCATCGGGTTCCTCGCCGTCTGTCAGCAGCACGACATCGCTGCTCCACCGGCTGAGCAGCAGCGCACGCTCGACTCCCCGCTGGAGCATGCCCCGCAGGCTGAGCTGCGCGAGAGGCTCTCCCCGGACCTCCCAACCGTGGCAGTGCGGGCACGCGACGACATCCTGCCCCCATAGTTCGGAAACGCCTGGCACATCCGGGAGTTCATCGATGAGTCCGGTCGCGAGGAGAACCACTCGGGTCTGCCAGACCCGCCCTTCGTGGCTGGTCACCCTGAAACGGCCTTCTGATCGCGCGCCTTCGACCTGGACCACGCGATGGCGTTCAAGGGTCACGTCGTAGTCGATGAGAGCAGCTCGGGCGGTTTCCAGCAGTGCCGTCGGGGTGGAACCGTGCTGTCCGAGGAAGTTGTGCACGTGCGTGGCGGGGGCGTTCCGGGGACGGCCATCGTCGATCACGACTACCCGGCGACATGCCCGGCCGAGCGTGAGTGCTGCCTGAAGCCCCGCGAGGCTGCCACCGATCACGACTACATCGTTTTTCTTGAGATGTGGACAACCATGCCGTGCCTTGGGCCGACACGCCACGGGCTTCCGATAGTTGAGACGTGGTGTTGGCAGTCCTGCCGGATCCGTGGCTGGCCCTCGGGGCCGACACACTGGTTGAGGCGATGCCCGCGTCCATGCAGGCATCGGATGCCGGGATCGAGTTCGCTCCGGACGGACAGGTGATCGTCGGGCCGGAGTTCCGGATGCTGGAAGCGGCATGGATTCAGGGGCTCGCTGGTGATCGGGTCATCGGGATGGCGACGTCTCAGGAGGATGTGGTCCACCGGGGCATGGTCTATGACCTGGAGGTGGACACCGCGCAGGCCGAGTCGATGGAGTGCGCCCGGGCCACCGCCGCGCATGTCAGCGGGTGCAGCTCGCGGGTCTGGACGGTGTGGTTGGGGTGGTGGGAGTCGGCGAGGGTGAACTGACGCAGTGGTCCGAAGTGCGCCTCGATGGGGCTTGATGTGCCAGGTCTGTCCGAGCCCCATGAGCGCGCGGACGGCCCAGTCGGCCATCGTCATGCCCAGCCGGTAGCAGAGAGCGTTCTTCGCGGTGCGCTCGGTACCGTACTCGCAGATCGCGTTGAGGGTCAGGCGTCGGCCCGCGCTCTGCGGGAGCGGGTATTTGGGGGTGACGTCGTGCAGACCGAGATAGGCATACAGCGGGGCGATACGGGCGACCAGTTCGGCCTGCGCCAGCTGCGGGACCTGCTGCAGCTTCGAGGTGACATCGCGACCCACCTCGGTAGCCGCTTTGATGATCTCCCGCCACGTGGAGGTGGGCGCGTACCAGCCGTCACTCGCCGGGAACGCCGCCGCGCTGCCCCATGCCAGGTGCCAGGCGGTGCGCCATTGGGGAAAGGGGCGTCGTGCCGGTCCGTCGCGGAAGAGCACGGGGATGTCCAGGCTGTCGGCGTAGACCGGCGGTGGCGCGTCGATGACATGTGGGGGTATCACGCAGGTCACTGTGGCACTGAAGGCTTCTCCCGCCTTGAGGTGAGTCGCCTCGTGTCAACCTTCCCTTCGGCCGGGGGTGTCACAGGTCGGGCAGGGCGGCGGGGCCGTGCACGGTGATGTGGAGGGCGTGCAGCGGCTGGGAGCGTGTGGGGCGGACGACCTCCAAAGTCTGCGCTCCGTCGCGGAGGCGGTAGGTGAGCTGGTTGAGGCTGTACCAGCCGAGGTTGATCCACAGTGCTCCTGCGCCGCAGTCGCGCCGGGCCGGGTCAAGGGCTTGGCCTTGGACCCAGACGGATTACGCGGCGATGCCTGCTTCTTCGACGTAGTGCACGGCGGCGGCAGCGGCCCTGCGCAGCGGGCTGTCCGCCTTCCAGCGCCTGGCCAGGGCGGTTGCCGCTGCCGGGTTGGAAGGATCGCCGTCCGGCAGTTCGATGCGGTGGATATCGAGCGGGTCGCTGCTGGTGGGGTAGACGGTCTGGACACGCTGCTGGTCGCCAGCTGCCCGGTGCTGGAATGGCAGGCCGTCATCTACGACTTCGGCGGCGGCGTCATCGCCATTTGATCAAGAACAGCGGAGCCCCGGCGGACTGCTTTTCTGGCCCGTCGGGGCTTTGGCGCAGCGCCGGGCGATGAGCGCCGTCTTCAACCTGGTCAGATCGCGGCGCCGTGCCTCCAGGGAGGGCGCTCCGTCGCGGAGGTAGGCGGCGCGCTGAGCTTGGAGGATGTGATGGAAGCGCTCCGCGTCGGTGGGCTGTGTGGTGACGTCGGTGCTGGTCATGATGGTGTTCCTTAGCTGTTGGTGGGGGCGACGGGGAGCTGCGTTTGCTGGCGGCGGGCCATCCAGCCCATGAGCCGGACCATCGGGCGGCGTGGCAGGAGTTTGCTGGCGAGGGCGAGCGGCCGGCCGTTGGTGACCACCGACGGGGGCGCGGATCGGCGGTCGAGCGTGTCGAGGGCAATCGTCACGACCTGCTCGGGGGTTGCCCGCTTCGTGCCGTAGTCGGCGGACTGGCTGCCGGCGACGTCGTAGAACTCGGTCCGGGTGGCGCCGGGGCATACGGCCAGGACGCGCAGGCCGGTGCCGCGGGTCTCCTCCCACAGCGATTCGGTGAAGCTGAGGACGAATGCCTTGGTGGCGCCGTAGACGCTCAGGTAGGGGGTCGGCTGGAAGCCCAGCAGGCTCGCGACGTTGATCAGGACGCCGGTGTCGGCGGAGGTCAGCGGGTCGATGTAGGCGCGGCTGAGGTCGACCAGCGCGCTGACGTTCAGCGCGATCATGCTTTGCAGTCGGTCGGGATCCTCGTTGGTGAACGCGTCGTGAGTGCCGAAGCCGGCGTTGTTGACCAGTCCGGTGGCGTGGATGCCGCGGGACTCGAGTTCGGCGCGCAGCGTGCGGCCGGCGTCGGGCAGGCCGAGGTCGCGGGCGACGGCGGTCACCGTGACGCCGTGGGCGCGGGTGAGTTCGGCGGCCAGGCTCTCAAGCCGGTCCGCCCGGCGGGCCACCAGCACGAGGTTCGCGCCGCGGCGGGCCAGCTGGCGGGCGAATTCAGCGCCGAGGCCGGAGCTGGCGCCGGTGACGATGACGGTCTGGCGGTGGTAGTCGATTTCGCTCATGGCATTCATTCTATGCACGCTTTTGCACTGAGTGCAAGTAACTGCATCGAGTGAGGCGACGTACCATCGGTGCATGGCTCAGAAACCGACACCTATCCGGGAACAGACCCGCTCCGTGGTCCGATCACTGCTGGCCCGGACCGCTATCGAGCTGTTCGCCGCCAAGGGCTACGACGACACGACCCTCGATGAGGTCGCCGCGGCCGCAGGCGTCTCCCGGCGGACCCTGTTCAATTACTTCCGCAACAAGGAAGACCTCGCGCTCAGCGGCCTGGACGAACAGGGTGAACTGATCGCCGCGCGCCTCGCCGAGCGCCCGGCCGACGAGGATGCCTGGACGGCGCTGCGCGCGGCGTTCCAGGTGCTCGAGGAGATCGACATGACAGCCGAAGGGCGTCTGGAGTTCATCACGCTGCTGTTCGGCAACGATTCCCTACGCGCCGGACACGCCGAGAAGCAAGCCCGCTGGCAGGACCTGTTCGCACCGCAGATCGAGCCGCGACTGCCCGACTCCGCCCGCCGCACCCTGCAAGCCCGCGCGATCGCAGCCGCAGCGATCATCTGCCTGCAGGCAGCCAACGAGGAATGGGTACGCCTGGGCGGACAGGTCGACCTGTTCGACCTCTACGACACCGCCGTACAGGCAATCCGCCGCCCCACCTGAAACCGGCCGCATCCAGCTCCACCACGCTCGTCGGCGTGGGGACCAGGGCGGCCCGAACCGTCCAACCCCCGTCCAGCAGGACCGAACGATCCACCGTGTGCGTGCCTACGCTGCTGCGCTGGTCGCGGCGGGCAACGTCCTCGCAGGCTCTGGCGTTGAGGT
>CBFHCJ010000291.1:0-8044 GCA_965654005.1 uncultured Streptomyces sp.
CGCCGCGGCTCGTCTCGTGCGAGGACATTCCGCTCGTCCCCGTCGTGGCGGAGGGCTGACCGGCGCCGCGCGCCGGCCGACACGGGACCGACGGCCCGGCGTCGACGGACCGGCGTCGGCGCACCGTTCCTGACGTCCAGTCAGAAACAATTGGGTGCCGGTTCCCGCCCCGGCGTCCTCGCCTGCGATCACCTGGAAGCCGAAAATCGCGTCACCCGGTGCCGAGAGCGTCGGCCGCCTGGGCCACCACCGCCTCGGCCACGGCGGCCAGCGCGGGGGAGTCCAGCTTCCACTGCTGCCAGTACAGCGGGACCTCCGTCGGCCGGTCCGCCGCCAGGTGCATCAGCCGCCCCGCCCGCAGCAGCGGTCCGGCCTGCTGCTCGGGCACCATGCCCCAGCCCATCCCGGAGGCGATCGCCTCGAGGAACCCCTCCGACGTCGGGACGAAGTGCCGCCACGCGCCCGCGCCACCGGTGAGCCGCAGCCCGCGCAGGAACCCGTCCTGGAAGTCGTCGCGCCGGTCGAACGCGAGCACCGGCGCGTCCGCGATCACCTCACGCAACGGCACCCCGGGCCATCCGCCCAGCCACCGTGCGACAAAGCCGGGGCTCGCCACGGCCACGTACCGCATCCGCCCCAGACTCCGCACGCCGCAGCCCGCCACCGGGTCCGGTGACGAGGTCACCGCGGCCATCACCTGACCCTCGCGCAGCAGCGCCGCCGTGTGGTGCTCGTCCTCCCGGCGCAGCTCGTATCCGATACCCAGTTCCTCGGGCACGCGGGCCAGCGCCGACAGGAACCAGGTGGCCAGCGAGTCGGCGTTCACCGCGATCGACAGCCGCGTCGGCTCCCCGGCGCCGGTCATGCCCAGCTCCTGACGGGCGTCCCGCTCCAGCCGCGCGAGTTGGCGCGCGAACCGCACGACGACCTCGCCCGACTCGGTGGGCCGCACCGGTTTCGTCCGGGTCAGCAGTACCCGCCCCGTGCGCTGCTCCAGCGCCTTGACCCGCTGGCTCACCGCGGAAGGCGTCACGTGCAGGGCCTGCGCGGCCGCGTCGAAGGTGCCCTCGTCCACCGCCGCGAGCAGTGTCCGTACCTGGTCGAGGGGAAGCTCGAGAGGAAGCTCAAGGGGAAGCCTTGCCATCACGAGTGCTAATGATACGTAAGAACCTTTAGCTGTACTCGCGATCCCGCGCTCCCTAACGTCGAGGCCATGACACACGCCCTCACCGCCCTGGCCGCCGGATTCGGCACCGGCCTCTCTCTCATCGTCGTGATCGGTGCCCAAAACGCATTCGTCCTGCGCCAGGGGATCCGCCGGGACGCCGTGCTCGCCGTGGTCGGCATCTGCGCGCTGTCCGACGCTCTGCTGATAGCGCTCGGCGTCGGCGGAGTCGGAGCGGTCGTGGTGGCCTGGCCCGAGGCGCTGACCACGGTCGGCCTCATCGGCGGCGCCTTTCTGCTCGGCTACGGCGCCCTGGCCGCCCGCCGCGCCTTCAGGCCCTCGGCGATGCAAGTGGAGGGCGCCTCGGAACGCTCCCGCAGGCGTGCCGTACTCACCTGTCTGGCGATGACGTGGCTCAACCCGCACGTCTACCTCGACACTGTCTTCCTGCTCGGCTCCCTCGCGGCGGGCCACGGCCGTCTGCGCTGGACCTTCGGCCTCGGTGCGGCACTCGCCAGCCTGTGCTGGTTCTCCTCGCTCGGCTTCGGCGCCCGGCTGCTCGGCCGCTTCCTGTCCCGTCCGTCCTCCTGGCGCGTCCTGGACGCCCTGGTCGCGGCGACGATGATCGCGACCGGCAGCATGCTGGTCGCCGGCGCCTGAACCACCGAAAGGCGACCCGGGGTGCCCGGGCCACAGGCTGATCAGTGATAGTGAACCCCGAATTGAAAGGTGTACGAAGCAGTTACGAGGCAGTCAGGAAGTCCGTGGACGCGAGTGAGAGCACGACCGACAACGAAACGACGCCGGACGGCAAGGAGCCGGACGGCACGAGAGCCAAGAGCCGGGGCTGGCGCCGCTGGGCGATGGACACCCGGCCGCTGCGCCGCCCCGCCTACCGCCGCCTGTGGTCCTCGACGATCGTCACGGCCGTCGGCAGCCAGCTCACCGCGGTCGCCGTGCCCAAGCAGATCTACGACATCACGCACTCATCGGCGTGGGTCGGGTACGCGAGCCTCGCCGGTCTTCTGCCGCTCACGCTCTTCGCGCTGTGGGGCGGCGCCATCGCCGACAGCATGGACCGCCGCAGACTGCTGCTGATCACCAACTCCGGTCTGGCCGTCACCTCCGTGCTCTTCTGGGTCCAGGCCGCGACCGGTCTCGACTCGGTCTTCGTCCTGATGGCGTTGCTCGCCCTCCAGCAGGCCTTCTTCGGCCTCAACTCCCCGGCGCGCAACGCCTCCATCGCCCGGCTGGTCCCGGCGGACGAACTCCCGGCGGCGAACGCGCTCAGCTCCACCGTCATGCAGACCGGGCTCGTGGCAGGTCCCCTCCTCGCCGGCGTCCTCATCCCTGTCATCGGCCTTTCCGACCTCTATCTGATCGACGCTCTCGCGCTGTGCGCGACGGTGTGGGCGGTCGTCAGGCTCCCCACCCTGCAGCCCCTGACGGCCGCGACGAAGAACCGCGCGGGTTGGCAGGCGATAGCGGAGGGCTTCCGCTACATATCCCTGCACAAGGTCCTGCTGCTGTCCTTCCTCGCCGACATCATCGCCATGGTGCTCGGCATGCCCCGCGCCCTGTTCCCGCAGCTCGCCGCGCAGACGTACGCGCCCTACGGCGAAGGACTCGCGCTCGGCCTGCTGTTCGCGGCGATCCCGATCGGCGCGGTGCTCGGTGGCCTGCTGTCCGGTACCTTCTCCCGCGCCCGCCGCCACGGCCTGATGGTCATCGCGGCGGTGATCGCCTGGGGCGCGGCCATCACCGGCCTCGGGCTGACCACGAACCTCTGGGTGGCGGTGGCCTTCCTGGCCGCCGCCGGAGTCGCGGACATGGTCTCCATGGTCTTCCGCGGCGCGATCCTGCTGTCGGCCGCCACCGACGAGATGCGCGGCCGGATGCAGGGCGTGTTCACGGTCGTCGTCGCCGGCGGACCGCGCCTCGCGGACGTCCTGCACGGCACGGTCGGCTCGGCCCTCGGCGTACGCGCGGCCATCGCGGGCGGCGGTCTCCTGGTCATCGCGGCCACCCTCGGTCTGGCCCTGGCCACACCGGCCCTGCGTGAGTACCGGATCTGACCCCAGTGACCCGATCTGACCCCAGTACCGGATCTGACCCCGTGAAAACACCGAATTCCCAGGCCAGGAAATTCTCCGGGAGCCATTGCAATTCGACGGCGGTATCGTCAGGGCATGAATACGGCGAGCTATGTAGTACTGGCTGTATCACAGGAACAACTCAACGTGTTCTGGGCCTTTATCGGCGGCATGATCGTCTCGGGCGCACTGATCTGGGCCGTACAGCTCGGCATGCGCATACGTGACCGGGAACCGGGCCCACCCAGCCCCGACGAGCAGCCCCACCTGCCCGACGGAGGGGCCGTCCGCGAGGAACGTGAGGTCAGGGAGCCAGAAGAGATGCCGCACGCCACGCAGGAGAGCGAACGGCTCATGCCGTACCAGCTCCACCACGCGGCGACCAAACGGTGCGAGGACCAAAAGCGCAAGCGCTGGCTCCCGGGTTCCAGCGGCGCGTTCGGCAGCGGCGGCCCCGGCCACGTGTGAGCCGCTGACGGGACACACGAGGCACCGGCACCCTGCGTCCGGCCCGGCGACCGTCACGGCAGATCGGCCGCCGAGTCCTCCGGCGCCAGGTCCGGACGCAGACGCAGCCAGGACGGCTGTCTGAGCAGCCCGGCCCGGGTGCGTGTGCTGAAGCTGACCTCGCCGACGAGTCTCGGCAGGACCCAGTGGGCCCCGGGCACCCGTGGGCCGGGGTCGAAGGGGCATACGCGCGTTTCCACGGCCTCCAGCAACCGGGCGAGGTCGGCCCGCTCGGCCTCGCTCCAGCCCGTTCCCACCCGGCCGACATAGCGCAGCCGCCCCGCCTCCCGCTGCCCCACCAGCAGCGCCCCCGGCAGCCCCGCGAGCCGTCCCCGCCCGGGCAGCCAGCCGCCGACGATCACGTCCACCGCCCGTATGTTGCGGATCTTGATCCAGTTACGGGACCGCACCCCCGGCTCGTACACCGAGTCGAGCCGCTTGCACAGCAGACCCTCCAGACCGCTCTCCCGGGTCGCCTCCAGGGCCTGTGCGCCGTGGCCGACGATCGCACCCGGCGTGGACCAGTACGGCGCGGTCGCCGCGAGCCCCTCCAGTTCCTGCCGCCGCCGGGCATAGGGGAGCCCGGTGAGCAGACCGCCCCGCAGGAACATCACGTCGAAGAGCACCAGATGCACGGGCGTCTCCATAGCCCGGCGTGCCGCCAGCGCGGGCGAGTGGGCGAGCCCCATCCGGGTCTGCAGCCGCTGGAAGTCACCGCGACCCTCCTCGTCCGGCGCCACCACCTCCCCGTCCAGCACGGCGGGTGTCGGTCCGAGGGCGTCACCGAGCGCACGGAGTTCCGGGTAGGCGTCGGTGATGACCTCGCCCGACCGGGCCCGCAGCACCACGCTGCCGTCGCCCGGCAGATAGACCACCACCCGCTGGCCGTCCTGTTTCGTCTCGTACGCCCACTGCGCGTCCTGCCGGGCGGGCGGCAGGGTGCCCGGGGTGGCGAGCATGGGGGCGATCAGCGGCAGTCTCACGGGTCAGTTGTGTACTGCGGCGCGCATCCCTACGCATCCCGACCGGGCGTTTTCCCCTGAACGGGGCCCCGGCCCACCCCTGCGCGGGCTCTGCGAGCAGCTCCTGCGGCCGCAGCCCGCGCCGGGCATCCCTTCTCGCCGGACACCCCGGTGCGCACGGCGGCGGCGAAATCGCGGCGCAGCACCGGCCAGGGCTCCTCGTGGTCGAGCCCGGCCGTCCCCTGCACCAGCGGGGGTCGCGGTGGACCTGCTCTTCGAGGGTGAGACCGATCTGGCGGTCGTCGGTCGACGCCGCACAACCCGCCCCGTGGTGATATGCGCTTCGACCGACAGCCGCTCCTGGAAGACCCGTTCGACCTGGTCGTCCCCGAGGGGCACGCGCTCGCCGGACGTGAGTGCGTCGACCTCGTGGACGCCGCCTTGAGGAGTGGATCGCGCCGGTGCCGGAGAGTCCCTGCCGGACGCACGGGATGTCGGCGTGCGGCGCGGCCGGCTTGGACCAAGGGAGTTGCCTCCCGGCCCGTTCAGGGGCGGGCGTACTCCTGCCGTACGACGGAGGCGAGTTGGGCGAGGGCCTCGTGGGCGCGGTCGCGGTCGGCCGCGTCGAGGACGGCCAGCGCGTCGGCCGCGGCCTCGCGGACCGGATGGGGCACCTCGTCCAGGGCGGCCATCCGATAGGCGACGGTCCGTCGTGCGGCACGCTCCTCAGCGGTGACTCCCGTGGGGCCCGTACGGGGGAAGACGGCGGCCTCGTATGCGGCCACGTGGAGGAGCACCCCGTGTGCGATCCCTTCGGCATAGCCGCGGATCCCGGCCTGCCGCTGGGCCGCGGCGAAGTGGGCGAGCGTACGTCGACGGAGGAAGAGCGCGCCGAGCGCACCTGCCGCGCCCGCGCAGACCCCCGCGATCAGGGTGGCCGGCGTGCCGCCGAAGAGCGAGCCGATGAGGGCGCCGCTCGCGGTGGTCAGGCAAACCAGCCCGCTGACGAGCAGGAGCAGGGCGCGGGCGGGGGTGATCGTGGCCATGCGGTGCAGTGTGCCAGCCGCCCCTGTGCGACCGGCCCGACCTCTGGATCCGGCTCTCCACGAGTGGCGTGGCACGTGATGTGCGACACGTGGGTGAACGCCCTGGCGGCGGCCCAGACGGGATCGTCGCTGCGCACGGCTTGATCGGTGATCAAGGGGGGCGAATCCCTGGCCACGGAGTGTTCCGCGAGTTTGACACTTTGTTGCGTGCGCGGATAGGAAACATGGCGCGGAAGTGGAGAGGTGGACCGTGCGCGAGCCCAATGTGATCGGCGACTGGCAGGAATGCTCGGACGGTCATGCCGGCCTGCGCGTCCGGGTCCATGGCCTGGAAAAGGCCGAGCCGCCGCGCGGGCGTGACGAGGCCGCCGAGGGGCTGATCTATTTCCGCTTCCGGGTGACCGTCGAAAACCGTATGGGGGACGCCGTCGGCGTCCACCTCGAGGACGGTCAACTCGACGTCCGAATCGGCCCCGACGGCGAGAGCGCGTTCCTCGACTGGCGCAACTCGCAATTCATCGAGGGCTTCGACCTCTATCCGCTGCGCCGCGCGACCGCCGTTCTGTACGCCGCCGCCCCGGAATCCTGCCTGAACCTCATTGATATTCAAGTGCAGCTGAAGGCGGAGGACGAATGGGCCGACCGCTATCTGTGGTCCGGGGACATGACGATGCCCGAGGGACTGCCCGGCACGGGCGTCCGGCCGGACGGCGGGTCCGAGAGCCTGGCATGCCAGATCAGCACCTTCCTGCGCGAGCAGGCGGAGCGCGATCCGAGTTGAGGCCCTGACGCCGGATGCTGCGGGGAGCCAAGGGATGAGGGTGCGGCCGAAGCTCAGCTCTTCGTATGTCTCGTCCCCGGGCAACGGGACGATTCAGCCATTGGCCCGGTGGGGAGAACTTCTCCCTCGCATGGGCCAGACCGCCGTAGACGGACCGCGGGAACGCCGGAACCGAGTCGCGGGGCATATCGTCGAAGGCCACGCCCTCGACCGTGATCTTCGCGTTGTCCTCCGGGTAGATCTGGACGGTGACGGCCGAAGAGCATCCCGACTCGACGAACGTTTCGTGCGGCAGCGAATCGTCCGGGTCGAAGCACCGTGAACGCCCCAGCCGGACTACGCCGGGACGTCTGGTCCGCACCGATGTCGTCGGTTCTTGCCATGGTGTGACAGTGCCCTGCTCGGCGGTACTGACGCCAGGGAGTTGACGTCAGTACTCGTGTACGAGTGGGGCCCCGGCGCCCGGCGGCGCGGGCCCGCCTCACTCGCGGTAGACGGTGAGCACGGCACCGTTGACCTCGATGCGCTGCGGAGTGGGCCCCTCGCCGCGGCGGAGCATGGCGAGGCACTGGTCGAACAGAGCGAGTTCTTCCTCGCTGAGCACGGCGGCCGCGAGGTCGAGCAGTTCACCGATGGCTGCGTCGGTGAGGTCGGCCGGCAGCTCACCGGAGAGCAGGACCACGGATTCCCCCGTCGGTCCTTTGACGATGGCGGTGGTGGGGCCGCCGTGTACGAAGAGCAAAGTTCCCCCCAGAAAGCCTGAGGCGTGCGGCTCACGGGCCCCAGGCAGGAGGAGAGACTGGCGGCGGATCATGCGCGTTCGGGCGGAAGTGGCTTCTTTCATGCGCGTTCGGGCGGAAGTGGCTTCTTCTTGCGCGAGTGGCCGACGGTGTGGCGGTCCGTTCCCGGTACCGCCGCTCGCGGTCAGGAAGCGTCCGAAGGGCGGTTGAGCAACGACTCGACCAGCGCCGCGACATGGCGGCGGTCCTCGGACGACAGACGCTGAACGCTCGCGATGAGCAGGTCCACCTCGGGATCGCCAGAGGCTTCGGAAACCCGGTGTCTCGACCTCGGCGCCGCCGGCGCGGCCCGCCACGACACCGGAACCGCACGACACCACGCCATCGGCGATGGACGCGACCACGCCGTCCGGAACGCTGTCCCCGAGGGCCTCGATCGGCCGCTCGGCCTCGGCGAGCCCGTCGGCCTCCGCGAGTCCCGAGCCCAGCGCGTCCAAGACATCGTCCCAGGGCCCGCGTGGCAAGCCGACCAGCAGTGCCGTCACGAGTGAGAAGCCCCCGGCCTCCGTGCCCGCCGACCCCGGTTCCGTCTCGCCCTCCGCGCCGCCGACCGAGAGCCCGTGCGCGCCGGCCTCCTCGATTCGCCGCAGCGTTTCCTTGGCGTCGTCATGTTCGTTGAGGTAGGCAAAGGCAACGTCCGCTCCCTCGCGGGCGAAGACTACCCCATCGTGCGGATCATGCCGAATACCC
>CBFHCJ010000292.1:0-8042 GCA_965654005.1 uncultured Streptomyces sp.
CCACGACTCGCGCGCGGGACAGTACCGCCGAGTCGCACCAAGGGAGGGTGAAGCCCCGGTGAAGGCACCCACACGATGGTGTCCCGGCCACGAGGCGCCGACGGCGCCTGCCCGCCCCCTGCGCACGCTCCGACTCAGCCCCGTGGAAACGATCGCGACCAACCACATGCCGAACGCGTAGCCGCGCGGTAGCGCGCTGTCAGTCCTTGCCCCTAGGCTTGTCCGCATGTTCCCCGATTCCATGAGCCCTGGTTCCGCGCTGTCTGCTGACTACTTGAACGAGCGGATCCGCGCGCTGTGGCTGCGCGCGGGCGGCTCCCTGTCGGCTCAGGAGCGCACGGAATACGAGCTGTTGGTCGTGGAGTGGGCGGCGGCCATACGCGGCGAGGTCATAGAGGCGGCCTGACCGCAGGGGCAGGGCTCGGCCCGGTCCAGGCGGCACGTCTGTGAGGCGACCCAGCCGACCCGCCACCCTGCCGTCGTTGCCCCCCGGATCTGAACCGGCCGTCCTGGTCCGCGACGGTCTGCGCCCGCACCTCCGGCCCAGCGCCACACCGCTGCTCGCCGCCGCCCTCGTGGAGGGCTTCGAGGGCAGACCCTCGACGCGCTCACCGACCCGGCGGACTGGTGGGCGGCGTATCTGCGTCAGGTGGTCCCGCCGACGCCGGAGCTCGCCCACCTCTGCCCGGCAAGACGAACCTCCTGCTGTGCTGGACGGGCGCGGACGGCGCGGACGCACGCTATCTGCCGCTGCTGAATCCGCTGGTCCGCCAGTGAAGGCAGACGGCCTCGCGCGGCCCGCTCGCAACGGAATGCCACTGCCGCTCCCTGTGGTTCTGGGTGAGTCGAGGGGCGGATCTGCGGGGAGGGGCCACGGATCACTGCAGGCTCCATGGGGCCATGGGGGACGGCACGTTCTTCGTCAGCGTTCCCGGTCGGTGCCGGAATCCTCGGTGTCGTCGCTGCTCAGCTGCTCGCCGCCACTGCGTGGGGCCGGCTCACGGTCTGTGATGTCGACGGGGCCGAGTGCGGCCACCAGTTCGGACAGCTGTCCGCAGACCTGTCTGATCTCCTGCTGGGTCCGGTTCCGCTCGGTGATGATCACGGAAAGCAGGATGGCGGTGAGCGCGGTGGCGAAGTTGAACGCCTCGTAGGTGATCACGTTGAGGAGGGTCTCCCGGTGGGCGAACGCGCCGCTTCTGTTGGCGAGCGCGATCATCACCAGTGTCGAGACGGCCAGCTGGCACGGGGCGGCTCCGGCCAGCTGAAAGCGGAACGCAGCCCAGAACAGGCAGGGAAAGACCATGAAGAGGAAGGCGGAGATGTTCACCGAGAGCGCAGCGGCGATCGTGGCCGCCGCGAGCGCCGCTGCCTCTGCCCAGCGCAACAGCGGCACGCCGCGGGGCAGCCGGACGCCACGCAGAACGAGGAGCAGCGGCGTGACCATGAGCACGCCCCGCGCGTCGTCGGCCCACCACACCGACCAACTCGCCCAGAAGTCACCCACTGGCAACTCGCCGAAGAGCGCCGAAGCCGCGCTGCCGATCGTGGCGCCGACCACCATCCCGGCCAGGGCGCCGAGGAAGATCAACGCGAGCGCGTCCCGCAGCCTGGCCATGGCACTGTGGAATCCGGCGCGGCGGAGCAAGAGGTAGGCGCAGATCGGGGCGAGGGTCTCCCCCACAGTGATCACCAGCGCGACAGGAACGGACGGGCCGGCCGTGACGTTGGCGCAGAACGCGCCGAGGGCGATGCCCGGCCATACCTGCAGGCCGAACAGCAGCAGGGCGGCCAGGGCGAAACCGGCCGGGGGCCACACCGGGATGATCCGGCTCGGGGGGAGCTGACGGGACAGGCCGAACTTGGCCGCGCCGACGTAGACCCCGGCGAGGACAAGGATCTGCAGGCCGATGATGACGTAGCACGGCAATCTGCCGTGCCGCACTCTGCGCAGGACGCGCACCGTAGCGGTCACTCGGGGACCGCCTTGTCCGGGAGCGAGCCAACCGGGAGGACGTCGTAGCAGGCGACGAGGACGGCGGCGTCGTCGCTGTGGCCGGTCAGGTCAGCCACCTGGACCAGCTGGGCGGCCAGGTCGTCGACGCCGGTGTCGATACCGGCGCTGACCAGCCGCATCACCTCGTCGAGGCCTCTTTCGACGGGACAGCTCGGACCCTCGACCACTCCGTCGGTGAGCAGGACGAAGACGCAGGGCTCGGTCAGCCGCCGCCGGGTCACCGGGTAGTGCTCGGCGGACTGGATGCCCAGCGGCAGGCCCCCGTCGTCCATGGCGACACCGCAGCGGCCGGTGGCGGTGGCCCAGACCATGGGGACGTGCCCGGCGCGGGCGGCGGCCAGTTCGCCGGTGCGTCCGTCGAAGCGGACGAAGATGCAGGTGGCGAAGAGCCCGCAGCGCATGGACAGCAGCAGGTCGTTGGTGCCTTCCAGTACCTCGCCGGGGTCCGTGGTGGCGTGCGCGATGGCCCGAAGCCCAGTGCGGACCTGTCCCATGAACGCAATGGCCTCCACGTCGTGCCCTTGCACATCCCCGATGGCCATCGCCACCGACCCGTCCTGAAGCGGGAAGGCGTCGTACCAGTCGCCGCCCACGTCCAAGCCGCCGCGCGCCGGAGTGTACCGGGCGGCGATCCGTACTCCGGACAGCTTCCCGGGTAGCTCCAGCGGCAGTAGATACCGCTGCAGCGCCTCAGCCAGTTCCACCCTTCCCCGCTGCAGTTTGACGCGCTCCAGAGCCTCACCCGCGAGATGCCCCAGTGTGAGCATCTGCTCTGTGCTGTCGGGGCTCCCGGGACCGCCGCGAAGGTCAGAGCGGTGTCGACTCATAGCGACTCCGAATGTTTGATTCCCCTTCATATCACCTTATCTCGGGTGATATCAGCAGTGTCTTTATTCATCCTGTTTGTTGTGGTACTGACCTGCGGTACTCGGCGCTGTCCACCTGGCCGTGCGCGGGCGCCGACGACCGGCAGTCCATCGACAACCGGCGCGTCCAGGGGCTCTTGAGCGCCTACGACCGGCTGCCTGACCTAAATCAGTAGCGGCTGAGGCGAAAGCTCTGCCCCCGTCGACGAGGGGGCTGAGTCCTCGATCACGCCACCGCCCACAGCGCGGTCGACGACGCCACGGTGCCCGCGGTGAGGGCGACGACGGCCTCGATCACGTCGTAGGTGATGGCCGCGGCCACCAGCATGACGACGGCCGGCTTGTCGGTGGACAGCCCCCATGCCCCGTACGCCCCACGCTCCGTACGCCCACACGCCCCCTGTCGGAGATCGTCCCCGGCGCGCACACTGGAGACATGACCGGGGAGGGAGGCGCCTTATGAGGATGCCCAGCGGCTGGCTCACCTCCCGCTGGTGGCGCGGTGCCGCCGCCGTGCTCGCGGGTGCGCTGCCGATGCTGGCCTTCCCCGCGCCGTCCTGGTGGTGGTTCGCGTACGTCGCCCTGGTTCCGTGGATTCTGCTCGCCCGTTCCGCCCCGACCGGTAAACGAGCCGCGTACGACGGCTGGCTCGGCGGGTTCGGCTTCATGGTGGCCGTGCATCACTGGCTGCTCCCGAACCTGAACGTGTTCCTCTTCGTCATCGCGGCGCTGCTCGGCGCGCTGTGGGCGCCCTGGGGCTGGCTGGTGCGGCGCTTCCTGGGCGGAGTGCCCTCACGGGGGCGGCTCGGCGCCGCGCTCGTCGTGCTGCCCTCCGGCTGGCTGATGGCCGAGCTCGTGCGGTCCTGGCAAGGGCTCGGGGGCCCCTGGGGGCTGCTCGGGTCGAGTCAGTGGCAGGTGGAACCCGCGCTGCGGCTGGCCTCGATCGGCGGGGTGTGGCTGCTGAGCTTCCTGGTGGTGAGTGTCAACGTCGCCCTCGCCCTGCTCGTGTCGGTGCGCGAGTCACGCGTCCCGGCCGTGGCCGGGCTCGTCGCGACGGCCGCCGCGACGTCGGCGGCCTGGGTCTGGTCACCGCGGCCCGAGGTCGACGGGCGGGTGCGGATCGCGGTCGTCCAGCCCGGGGTCATCGACGGCACGGACAGCGGCATGAAGCGCTTCGACCGCGAGGAGCGGCTGACCCGCGGACTCGCGGGGCAGGGCATGGACCTGGTCGTGTGGGGCGAGAGCAGCATCGGATTCGATCTCGCGCAGCGACCCGATCTGGCGGGCCGGGTCGCGGCGCTGTCCCGACTGGTGAAGGCCGACATCCTCGTCAACGTCGACGCCCGCCGCTCCGACCGCCCCGGCATCTACAAGAGTTCCGTGCTCATCGGCCCCGACGGCCCGACCGGTGAACGCTACGACAAGATGCGGCTGGTCCCGTTCGGCGAGTACATACCGGCGCGGTCGGTGCTCGGCTGGGCCACCTCGGTCGGCAAGGCGGCCGGCGAGGACCGCAGGCGCGGCACCGAGCAGGTGGTCATGAACGCCGGGAACGGACTGCGGTTCGGCCCGATGATCTGCTTCGAGACGGCGTTCCCGGACATGAGCCGCCATCTCGCTCAGGACGGCGCCGAGGTGCTGCTCGCCCAGTCGTCGACGTCGACGTTCCAGGACAGCTGGGCGCCGGAGCAGCACGCCTCGCTGGCCGCGCTGCGCGCCGCGGAGACCGGCCGACCGATGGTGCACGCCACGCTGACCGGCGTCTCCGCCGTCTACGGCCCGACCGGCGAGCGCATCGGCTCGTGGCTCGGGACCGACAGGAGCACGTCGGCGGTGTACGAGGTCCCGCTCGCCCACGGCGTCACCCCGTACGTCCGCTTCGGCGACTGGCCGGTGCACGCGGCCCTGCTGGTGCTGGCCGGGCTGTGCGCGACGGAGGGCTTCCGGGCGTTCAGGGTGCGCCGGGGCGCTCCCGCACCGCAGCTACCACCCGCTCGCACAGTTCGTGAGTCGCCAGTGCGTCCCTCGCGCTGAGCACCTGGCCCGTGCGGACCGCGTCGAGGAAGGCCAGCGTGGCCTGCTCGATACCGCGCTGCCGTGCCACCGGCACCCAGTCCCCGCGCCGGCGCACGGTCGGCTGGCCCTTGTGGTCGATGATCTCGGCGAGATTGAGCACCTGCCGCTTGGTGTCCTGTCCGGAGACCTCCAGGATCTCCTCGGCCGATCCGCTCAGCCGGTTCATCACACCGAGCGCGGTGAAGCCGTCACCGGCCAGCTGCAGCACCACGTGGTGCAGCAGCCCGCCCTGGACCCGGGCCCGCACGGTCACGTCGTCGACCGGTCCCGGCACCAGGAACCGCAGCGTGTCGACGACGTGGATGAAGTCGTCGAGGATCATGGTGCGCGGTTCTTCGGGCAATCCGATGCGGTTCTTCTGCATCAGGATCAGCTCGCGCGGATGGTCGGCGCACTGCACGTACCCAGGCGCGTAACGCCGGTTGAAGCCGACGGCCAGGCTCACGTTCCGCTCCTCGGCCAGCCGTACGAGCCGTTCGGAGTCGGCCAGTCGGTAGGCGAGGGGCTTGTCGACGTACGTCGGTACGCCCGCCTCCAGCAGCCGGGAGACGATCTCGGGGTGGGCGGGGGTGGACGCGTGTACGAAGGCCGAGTCGAGGCCTTGGGCGAGGAGCGCGTCCAGGTCGGCGTGGCGCTGCTCCGGCGGTAGGCGCAGGCTGTCGGCGACGCGGTGCAGGGTCGCGGAGGTGCGCGTCTGGAGGTGCAGTTCGATCCCCGGCTGCAGCCCGAGCACCGGCAGATACGCCTTCTGCGCGATGTCGCCGAGTCCGATGCAGCCGACCTTCACGGGGCGTCTCCTCCACGGCTTGCCTGCGTCTGCGAAGGAAGCATACGGCGGCTGCGGCGGCCGCCGGTCGGCGATGTCGTCGAAGCCGCGCAGGAGCAGCGCGGGTGCCGCCTTCGCCGGCGCGGCGATCGAGGAGTGGCGTACGACGGTCCCGGTGGTGGAGGGCCTGGCCCTGGCCACCCACCGCTCCCTGTCCGCAACCGTGAACCGGCCATTGCCCGCTACGAGTCGGCGCTGGAGGCCACGCGACGGCCGGAATCGCGGCCTCGTCGGGATGCTGGGATGAGCGGTCGGCGGAAATGCGTGGTGCGGGGTGCGGGGCTGCGCGAGGATGTCGGCATGACTGTCGAGCGCCGTGGACCCGCCCGGAACGCCGACGAACGCGCCATGCTGGAGGGCTGGCTCGGCTACCACCGCCAGACGCTCGCCCGGAAGTGCGAGGGGCTCACCGACGCCCAGCTCAGGACCGCCGCGGTGGAGCCTTCCGAACTCTCCCTCATGGGGCTGGTACGGCACATGGCGGAGGTGGAGCGGGGCTGGTTCCGCAAGGTCCTCGTCGGTGACGATCCGGGGCCGGTCTACTGCAGCGACGAGGACCGGGACGGCGATTTCCACACCACCGAGGCCGACACCTGGGCGGAGGCGTACGCCACCTGGCAGGCCGAGATCGAGATCGCCCGGCGCCACGCGGCCGGCTTCGGTCTGGACGACCTGTCCAGGGGCACGAGCAGGTTCACACAGGAGCCCTTCAGCCTGCGCTGGATCTACACCCACATGATCGAGGAGTACGCCCGCCACAACGGCCACGCGGACCTGATCCGCCAGCGGATCGACGGGGCCACCGGGGGCTGACGTCACCCGTGCGGGGCATCCTCCGCCTGTCCGCTCCCGAAAACGGGCCGGAGACAGCAGAGTTGCGCGGGTGCATCGAACGACGACGACCGCAACGCTCCTGGTCACCGTGGCCGTCTCGGCCCTCGCCGGCTGTGTGACCGTCCAGCGGACCACCACCCCCGGCCCGCCGCCGGCGCCCTCGCGCCCCTCGACACCGCGCCCGGACGGCAGCGCGCAGCCCCGGATCGTCCAGGCGCCGGCGCGGGAGGCACTGGAGATGGTCTCGCCGCCCCCTGGCGACCTGTCGCCGTCCACCGCGGGCCACCGCGCGCCCCGGCCGGCCCCCGCCACGGCGCCGCCGGCCGCCCCGCACCACCCGTCCACGGCCCCGCCCCCGAGGCGGGCCGCCCCCGGGCCGCACATCGAGGTGCCGCCCGGCGTCGCCGAGGTGTTCCCCAGAAACGCGGAGGTGTGCGCGCTCGGCCACCGATACGGAGGCTGGCAGCCGGACAGCCCCGAGGCCACCATCTGCCGGAGCACCTACGGACGTTGACCTGGGGGGCCGTACTGCATCCGGGTCCCGGCCGCCCTCCTGGCAGCCCCCGAAGTTACGGGGCCGCCAATGCGTCCGGGCCGCAGTACAAGTCCTGCGGCGGAAGGGAGTTGCGGAACGTGTTCCTGCCCCCTTGTGCACGCCTCCCCGCCTCCACCCGCACAACTCGGCGCCCCCAAGCAGTGGCCCCAGGCCCACCCTAAGGCCGCCGTCTCGGCGGCCCCAAGGTCTCGCCGCCCGGGCCGTCCAGGGGGCCGGGCTCGGGGGCGCCACTCGACGCTCCCTGTGCCGCCAGGTGGCGCTCCAGGCGGCCGATCGCCGCCCTGATGCCATCGCCGTAGTCGCCGTCACCGAGAGCGCCGGCCGCACCGCGGGCCCGGTGCAGATGGACCCGGGCGGCCTCGCAGCGGCCGAGCTTCACATAGTCGGCCGCGAGGCTGAGATGGAGCGAGGGGTAGAACGCCCGTACCGCGAGCGCCCCGTCGTGCTGGGCGACGCGCTCGTCGGTGAGTTCCTCGGCGGCCGACAACGCCCTCAGGTCCCAGGCGAGCTCGTCCGCGGGGTCG
Organism: uncultured Streptomyces sp.; assembly: GCA_965654005.1. Lineage (GTDB taxonomy): Bacteria > Actinomycetota > Actinomycetes > Streptomycetales > Streptomycetaceae > Streptomyces. The sequence goes on from CBFHCJ010000292.1 coordinate 7,700, forward strand.
TCCTGCGTGTCCGCCATGTAGTGCGCCAGCGTGCAGCGGTGCAGCGGGTCGCCGTCCTCGCCGATCTCCGCCCACAGCCGTAGAAAGCGGTCCCGGGCCTCCTCGCGGTCGCCGCCGTGGTGCAGCATGACGACCTGTCCGATCCGGCCCATGACGGCGTCCGGCGCCGCCTGCTCCTGTCGCTTCGCCACCGCGTCCTCCACGCTCGTCGCCCTCCCCCGCTCTCGGCTTCACTCGAGCGGGGGGACCCCTTCCACGACGCTAACCGCCCTCACCGGCAATCGCGGTCAGGCGGCTCCGTACGTGCACTGGGCCAAGACGGTGACGACACGGAGGAGGGCGG
>CBFHCJ010000293.1:0-8036 GCA_965654005.1 uncultured Streptomyces sp.
CCGCGACCTGAACGCGGTCTACCGCCGCACCCCGGCCCTGTGGCAACGCGACACACACCCGTCCGGCTTCGAGTGGGTGGTGGCGGACGCGGCGGACGACAACGTGTCGGCGTTCCTGCGTCTCGACGCGGAGGGCACGCCCCTGCTGGCCGTGTCGAACTTCTCCCCGGTGGTCCGCCACGACTACCGCCTGGGCGTACCCGACGACATCCCGGCCTGGCACGAACTCCTGAACACGGACGCGGCGGAGTACGGCGGCAGCGGCGTCGTGAACCCCGACCCGCTGAAGCCGGAACCCACCGCGTGGCACGGCCGCCAGGTCAGCGTCCGCCTGACGCTTCCCCCACTGGCCACGCTCTGGCTCCGCCCGGCCTGAACTCGAAAGGGGCTGATTCTCAGCCCCTCCCGGCGTACCAGTTCGACACGCTCGCCCTCGGAAAGATCGATCTCCACAGCAGCAGGGCCTCGATAGCACCACGCAAAGAGGCACCAACTAATGTGCTCGTCGACGAGGGGAGCGAAATGAGCCAGTTCGGTGTCGACCCCGACACGCTGACCGACCTTGCTGGGAAGTTCGACAGGGAAGCGAAGGGCCTGGCGAAGCCGATCGACGACTTCGCGGCGACCGCGTCCGAGATCGGAGAAGCCTTCGGCTTGCTCGGCGCCTGCGACGGCGCGGCGGAGAAGTACCAGACGCTGCTGAACAGCACCCTCAAGGCACTCGGGCACCTGCCCGGGGTGCTCACCAGCGACGGCGACCGGCTGCGTCTCAACGCCGCCAACTACAAGCACTCGGACCGGACCGCCGTGGACCACCTCCGTGCCGCGACCCAGCCGACAGGAGGCCCGGCGTGAGCATCAACAGCTGGATAGACGGCAAGGTTCTGGAGATCCTCCAGGCCTGCGGGGTGGAGCTCCCGGGTGGCAACGGCGACACGCTCCGCTCGATCGCCCGTGCCTGGGACTCCATGGGCACCGAGCTGACAGAGGTCGCGCATGCCATCGACGTCGCTGTCGAGGGCGTCGACAAGCAGGGCTGGCACGGTGAGGCCCGCGATGCCTTCGAGAAGCACTGGGGGGAGCAGAAGCGCGTCATCGAGGACGTCGCGCACAACTTCCACCAGGTGGCCGACGGGCTGCGGGCGTACGCCGACGAGATCGACAAGATCAACGAGGAGATCATCGACATCTGCGTCGAGATCGCCGAGATGGAGGTGGCCGGCGCGGCGCTGTCCTTCTTCACCGGCTTCCTCTCCGACCTCGTCGCGAACACGGCCGTGGCCGCGCGGGTCGCCAAGATCGTCGACCTGGTGAAGCTCTTCACCTCGGCCGCTGAGAAGGTGGCGGCCCTACTGGAGCGGTTCGGTGCGCTCAACGAGGCAGGGGCGGCGAGGCTGGCGAAGCTGGCCGAGTTCGCCGCGAAGTTCCTCAAGAAGGGTGCGGAGAGCTTCGTCACGAATTTCGCGGCGGACTCGGGCAGCACGATGCTCAACCAGGCGCTCAATGGGCAGCCGATCACGGTGGGCCAAGATTTCTCCACCGCCGGCAAGGAAGCCCTGGGCACGGCCGCATTCACGACAGGCGGCGCGACGCTGGCCGAGGGCGGCCGGCTGACGGGCGCGGTCGGCAAGGTCCTCGGCGGTGAGGGCCGGGTCGGCAGCGCGATGAACGGCGCGCTGGGCAACATCAGCGGCGGCCTCACGGCTGACGTGTGGAACCACCAGGACGGCGCGACCATCGGGTGGGACGCGGCGACGAACGCTTTGACCGGAGCGGTCGGAAACACCGCCAACGACGCCCACTTCCATGACATGGAGGAACACGGCAGCCTCGGCGGCGAAAACCTCAGCGCCCGGGGCAAGCTCGCCGACGCCGCATACAAGAACTCCGCCGGCACCGGCCTCAACACGGCGGTCTACGCGGCGGGCTCCGGCATCGAGTCGGATGCCCAGAACCTGGCCGAGGACGTCAAGAAAGCGGGCGAGTGATCCGTGCACGATGAGCTCGGGGACGTGGTCCTGGCAGGGGTCGCACACAACAACCCGAACTACGACCCCGGCTGGGTTCCCTTCTTTGCGGCGCTCGTCGTGCTCGCGGGGTGCTTGATCGTCCTTGTCGGTGGGGCCATGTCCATCGGTATGCGGAACCTCGTAGGTCGAAGGAAGTGGGCCGGTTACACGATTGGGCCGGTGATCCTCACGATCGGCCTTGCCATCGCCGCTCTTGGCGTCTGGCTGTTTTGACTGCCCCCTCCCTGAAGGGAGGGAGCTCCGGCACAGGGGTGCGGGAACGCAGTCCCCGCCGAGGGCAGTGGCGGTGCCCCTGGCGGGGATGTCGGGGCGGAGCCCCCTGAGGAAGGGAAGCGAAGGAAAGGCAGGGAGCGAAGGAAAGGCAGGGGCGGTGCGGGCGAGGTTCAGGACTCTTCCAGCGCCTTCGGCAGCTCCCCGCTGTACAGCACCCCCAGCCGCTGCGTAGCCCGCGTCAGCGCCACGTACAGGTCGCTCGTGCCGTAGCGCCCGGGCTCCACCACCAGCACCGAGTCGAACTCCAGCCCCTTGGACTGGCGGGGGTCGAGCAGCACGACGGTTCGGGTCAGATCGGGTTCCGCGCCCGCCGTCACCCCGTCCAGGCGCGCGGCCAGCGCCCGGTGCAGATCGCGCGGGGCGATCACCGCCAGTCGGCCCTCGGCGGGGGTGAGTTCGACGACCGCCTTCGCCACCGCGCCGGGCAGGTCGTCGAGCGCACGGCGCACCCATGGCCGTACGCCCGTCGACCGCACCGAACTCGGCGGCTCGAAGTCCGGGTTCTCGGCCCGCACGACCTGAGCCGCGAGGTCCATGATCTCGGAGGGCGTACGGTAGTTGACGCCGAGGCGCGTGTGCTCCCAGCGGTCCTGCACGTACGGCGTAAGGATCTTGGCCCAGGAGCCGACCCCGGCGGCCTCCGCCGTCTGCGCCGGGTCGCCGACCAGCGTCATCGAGCGGGTCGGGCTGCGCCGCATCAGCAGCCGCCACGCCATCGGCGACAGTTCCTGCGCCTCGTCGACGACGATGTGCCCGAACGCCCAGGTGCGGTCGGCCGCCGCGCGTTCGGCGGCACTGCGGTGGTCCGCCTCCTCCTGCCGCTCGGCGAACCGTTCCGCGTCGATGATGTCGTGCGCGGACAGCACCTCCGAGGCGTCGGGATCACTGTCCTCCTTGTCCTCGAACTCGTACGTCCGGGACGCGTACGACACATCCAGCACGCTCTGCGCGTACGACACCTGTGTCTCGCGTTCTCGTTCGGCACGGGCGCGTGCCACCCGGTCGTCCTCGCCGAGCAGTTCGGCCGCCTCGTCGAGCAGCGGCACGTCGGCCGTGGTCCACGCCCGTGTGACCGGGCGGCGGATGGCGGCCGCGTCCTCGTCGGACACATACCCCTCCGGGTCGGCGAGGAAGTCCGCGATCAGCCGCCGTGGGGTCAGCAGCGGCCACAACCGGTCGATCGCCGACCACACTTCGGGGTTCTCGGCCAGCTCGTCGCGGATCTGTGTGATATCGCCGGCGTCGAGGAGGTTCGAGCCGTCGTAGGGGTCGGTGCCGATACGTTCGGCGACCATGTCCGTCAGCGTGTTGAGGATATGGCCCTCGAAGTGTTCGCGCGCCACGTTGTGCGGCAGCTTCGCCGCGCGGGTGCGCTCGCGGGCGACGTTCACCAGCCCGTCGTCGAGCAGCAGGACGTCCCGGTCGTGCTCGATGGCGATCACCGGGTCGGGCAGCGCCTGCCGGTCGCGTACGACGCGGGCGAGCACGTCCGCCATCTCGGCGCGGCCCTTCACGGCGGCCGCCTCAGGCGTGTCGGCCGCGGTGGCCTTCACACCGGGGAACAGCTCGCCGACCGTGGCGAGCAGCACACCCGTCTCGCCCAGGGAGGGCAGCACCTCGCCGATGTATCCGAGGAACGCCGGGTTCGGGCCGACGATGAGGACGGCACGGCGGGCGAGCAGCTCCCGGTGTTCGTAGAGGAGGTACGCGGCCCGGTGCAGCGCGACGGCCGTCTTGCCGGTGCCGGGGCCGCCCTCCACCACCAGTACGCCCCGGTACGGCGCGCGGATGATGCGGTCCTGGTCGGCCTGGATCGTCTGCACGATGTCGCTCATGCGTCCGGTGCGGGCCGAGTTGAGCGCGGCGAGCAGCACGTCGTCCCCGGCCGGGTCCTCGTGGCCGGTGCGTTCGCGGTCGCCGACGTCGAGGAACTCGTCGTGCAGGGACGTGACCCGGCGCCCGTCGGTGGAGATGTGCCGGCGCCGGCGCAGGCCCATCGGGGTGTGGCCGGTGGCCAGGTAGAAGGGGCGGGCGACATCGGCCCGCCAGTCGATCAGGACCGGTGTGCGGTTCGCGTCGTCGGCGCGCAGCCCGATGCGGCCGATGCGGTGGGTGACTCCGGAGGTGAGGTCGATACGGCCGAAGCAGAGCGAACCGTCCACCGCGTTCAGGGCGGCCAGCAGCCCCGAGCGCTCGGCGACGAGGATGTCCCGCTCCAGCCGGGCCTGCATGGGCTTGTCGCCCTGCGCCAGCGCGTCCCCGACGGAGGCCTCGGTGTCGCCGCGCAGCGCGTCCACGCGCGCGTACAGTCCGTCGATGAATTCCTGCTCGTGCCGCAATTCATCGTCCGGAAATTCGGTGTTTGACAATTCCGCTCCAGCCCGGATATACTGTGGTCACTGAACTTCCCGCCGACTTCCCGGGATTCGGCCGGTTCGAAGTCGCGAACCATTGAATATACGTCGAGAAATCCCCCCAGCGCAATTGCTCGGGGGATTTCTCTGCGGTCCGGCGGGTTACAGCAGGTCGGACAGCTCCTCCCGCAGCCGTCGCTTGGGGCGCGCCCCCACCATCGACTTCACGGGCTCGCCGCCGCGGAAGACCATGAACGTCGGCATCGACAGCACCTTGTACGCGTTCGTCGTCGCCGGATTGGTGTCCACGTCCAGCTGCACCACCTTGAGCCGGCCCTCCTCCTCTGCCGCGAGGGCGCCGAGCACCGGCCCCATCTGCCGGCACGGCGGGCACCAGTCAGCCGTGAACTCCACCAGTACGGGCAGCTCGGCCCCGATCACCTCCGTCTCGAAGTCCGCATCCGTCACCTCGGCCACACCTGCCGCCTTGATCACCGCTACAGCCCTCCCAGTTCGCACATCGGTTCCGGACCGCCCGGAACCAGCGCCTCGGCCGCGTGGGGGTGCCCCCTGCTCGAGCGAAGCCGAGAGCTCGGGGGAGTCTCCCGCGCCCGCTCGGCCTTCACCAGCTGCTCGTCGACCCTCGCCCGTACGGCCTGCAACTCGCCGATCAGCGCGTCGAGTTCGTCCAGCTTGCGCCGGTAGACCGCGAGGGACGCGGGGCACGAGTCACCCTCCGGGTGCCCGGCCCGCAGACACTCCACGAAGGGCCGTGTCTCCTCCAGGTCGAACCCGAAGTCCTGCAGCGTCCGGATCTGCCGCAGCAGCTTCAGATCGCGCTCGTCGTAGCTGCGGTACCCGTTGCCGGAGCGCCGCGCGGGCAGCAGCCCGCGCGACTCGTAGTACCGCAGGGTCCGCGTGGTGGTCCCGGCCCGCGCCGCCAGCTCGCCGATTCGCATGGACTCGACCGTAATCCTTGACGCCGACGTCAGGGCAACCCGCAGCCGGGCGGTCGCGGAGGCGTCCGTTCGCAAGATCACGCTGAAGCAGTTGGGCGTGGACGCGATCCCGGCATACGACGACCGCTAAGCGTGCACCTCCAGCCCCGCGGACTCCTCCATCTCGAGCAGCGACGCGCTGCGCCGCTCCTCGTCGAACGCCTTCCGTCCGCCGCGCAGCCCGAACAGTCGTTTGGCGATGGCGATGTAGAGGACCGCGAGGATGTTGAGGATCAGCGTGGCGACCTTCAGTCCGCTGACGTGCTCGGTGAGTTCGTAGACCTCCAGCGGGAGGAAGGCCGCGGTGGCGACCACGGTCAGGTACTCCGCCCAGCGCTTGGCGTACCAGAGACCGACCGCCTCGATCAGCTCGATCAGCGCGTAGGCCAGCAGCAGCGCGGCGACCAGAAGCAGCGTGGAGTGCTTGTAGCCGAAGGTCTTCTGTATGGTGCCGACCACGGGCGAGTGGTCGAGGTCGTAGTGGAAGTGCCCGAAGACGGGCCGGAAGACGTCCAGGTACTCGTTGAAAAGCTGCCGCACCGCGTCCTGGCTGTTGCTGAACTTCCACACGGCGACCGCGACCAGCACGATGAACACGCCGCGCACGGCCCGCTCGATCGCGAGGAAGCGCAGGATGAACAGGTCGCGCAGCACCTTGCCGCGTGGCACCAGCGGCGCCTCGGCGGCCGGTCCCGAGCCGTGCGGCTCGCCGAGCACGAAGTCGCCGCAGCGCAGGCAGCGCCACACATCGCCGACGGCCGTCTGTGCGTGCAGCCGTACCCGCAGCCGGGGGTCCTCCGGCGCGTAGGTCACATGCCCGCGGCGCGCGCAGTGGCGTCGGTCCCAGTCGATCTTCATACCCCCGTGCCTTTCACTGAAGGTGCCTGCCGTTCGTCCAGCACGGCACCGTAGTTCATGAACGACGAGACGTAGGTGCAGGGGGGCGGGGTTCCGCGCGCGCAGCACCCTGTCCGTCGACGACCGAACGACTGAGAGATCACCCGGAAACACGTACAACCGAGCGGCCGGGCCCACGGGGGAGGAAGGCTCGGCCGCTCGGCGTTCTTTGGGGTACCGGACGCCCGGCCCGAGTGCGGGCGGACCGGACGTCCGGCGAGGGGTGGCCGCGAACGAACCGCTTCTGCGGCGGAGCGCCTACGCCTTGGCCAGCTCCTTGTCGCCGCCCTGCCCGGGCACCTCGGCCTCGGCAGGGAGCGCCGACAGGTCCTCGTCCTGCATCGTCGTCTCGTCGAAGGGGAGCTGTCCGGCGAGCACCTGCTGGACGCGCTGCTTGTCGATCTCCTTCGTCCAGGTGCCGATCAGGACGGTGGCCACGGCGTTGCCCGCGAAGTTGGTCAGGGCGCGGGCCTCGCTCATGAAGCGGTCGATGCCGACGATCAGGCCGACGCCGTCGACAAGCGCGGGCTTGTGCGACTGCAGACCGCCGGCCAGCGTGGCGAGACCGGCGCCGCTGACGCCCGCCGCGCCCTTGGAGGCGATGAGGAGGAAGAGCAGCAGCGGGATCTGCTCGCCGACGGACATCGGCGTGCCCAGCGCGTCGGCGATGTAGAGCGACGCCATGGTCATGTAGATCATGGTGCCGTCGAGGTTGAAGGAGTAGCCGGTGGGGATGGTGATGCCGACCACCGACCTGTCGACGCCCAGGTGCTCCATCTTCGCGATGACCCGCGGCAGCGCCGACTCGGAGGAGGAGGTCGACAGGATCAGCAGGAACTCACGGGCCAGGTACTTGCAGAGCGAGAAGATGTTCAGTCCCGCGACGACGCGCAGCAGCGTGCCGAGCACGACGAAGACGAACAGGACGCAGGTGATGTAGAAGCCGAGCATCAGCACGGCGAGGCTCTTGAGCGCGTCCAGACCGGCCGAACCCACGACGGCGGCGATCGCGCCGAAGGCACCGATCGGCGCGGCCCACATCACCATGGAGAGGATGCGGAAGACGAGCCGCTGGATGTGCTCGACGCCGCGCAGCACCGGCTGGCCGACCGGGCCCATCGCCTGCAGCGCGAAGCCGGCGAGGAGGGCCACGAGGAGGGTCTGCAGGACCTGGCCCTCGGTGAAGGCGGAGACGAAGGTCACCGGGATGATCGAGAGCACGAAGTCGACCGGCGGCAGCGCGTCGGGCGAGACCTGGGCGTGGCCCGCCGCCTTGAGCGCGTGCGTCAGATGGAGGCCCTCGCCGGGGTGCAGGATGTTGCCGACGACCAGGCCGATGCTCAGCGCGACCAGGGACATCACGGTGAAGTAGCCGATCGCGATACCGCCGACGGCACCGACCTTGGCGGCCTTCCGTACCGAGCCGATACCGAGCACGATCGTGCAGAAGATGATCGGCGAGATCATCATCTTGATCAGGTTCA
>CBFHCJ010000294.1:0-8025 GCA_965654005.1 uncultured Streptomyces sp.
AGGGCAAGGGTGAGGCGATCACCCAGAAGAAGAAGGCCGAGAAGAAGGACGAGGCGGCTGCCGAGTCCTCCGAGTCGACCGAGGCCTGAGCGGCATGCTCGAAGAGGCGCTCGAGCACCTTGTGAAGGGCATCGTCGACAACCCTGACGATGTGCAGGTGGCCTCGCGCAACCTGCGCCGCGGGCGTGTGCTCGAGGTCCGGGTCCACCCCGACGACCTCGGCAAGGTGATCGGTCGCAACGGCCGCACCGCACGCGCTCTGCGCACCGTCGTGGGCGCCATCGGCGGCCGTGGCGTCCGGGTCGACCTCGTCGATGTGGACCAAGTCCGCTGACGCTTATCGCAGCACCGGCTCGGGCCGGGGAGGGCCACTGGGCCGTCCCCGGCCCGTAGTCGTATGAGCCTTGCGGCTCTAGTCGTTCCGACAGGAGATCAAGCACAGTGCAGCTGGTAGTCGCACGGATCGGCCGAGCCCACGGCATCAAGGGCGAGGTCACCGTCGAGGTACGGACCGACGAGCCGGAGCTGAGGCTCGCGCCCGGCGCGGTCCTGGCCACCGATCCGGCCTCGGCCGGACCGCTGACCATCGAGACCGGTCGTGTGCACAGCGGCCGCCTTCTGCTGCGGTTCGAGGGAGTGACCGACCGCAACGCGGCCGAGGCGCTGCGCAACATCCTGTTGATCGCCGAGGTCGACCCGGAAGAGCTGCCCGAGGGCGAGGACGAGTACTACGACCACCAGCTCATCGACCTGGACGTCGTGACCGAGGACGGGGAGGAGGTCGGCCGGATCACCGAGATCGCGCATCTGCCCTCCCAGGACCTGTTCGTGGTCGAGCGTCCCGACGGCAGCGAGGTCCTCATCCCGTTCGTCGAGGAGATCGTCACCGAGATCGACCTCGAAGAGCAGCGCGCGGTGATCGCCCCGCCGCCGGGCCTGATCGACGACCGGGCAGAGGTCGCCTCGTCGAAGGACGACAGCGCATGAGGCTCGACGTCGTCACGATCTTCCCGGAGTACCTGGAACCGCTGAACGTCTCCCTCGTCGGCAAGGCACGCGCGCGTGGACAGCTCGACGTCCACGTCCACGATCTGCGTTCGTGGACGTACGACCGCCACAACACCGTCGACGACACGCCGTACGGCGGTGGCCCCGGCATGGTCATGAAGACCGAACCCTGGGGCGAGGCACTGGACGACGTCCTGGCCGACGGGTACGAGACCGGTGCCTCGGCACCCGCCCTGATCGTGCCCACGCCCAGCGGCCGTCCCTTCACCCAGAAGCTCGCCGTCGAGCTCTCCGAGCGCCCGTGGCTGATCTTCACACCCGCCCGCTACGAGGGCATCGACCGCCGTGTCATCGACGAGTACACGACCCGGATGCCCGTGTACGAGGTGTCCATCGGCGACTACGTCCTCGCCGGGGGCGAGGCGGCCGTCCTCGTCGTCACGGAGGCGGTGGCCCGGTTGCTGCCCGGGGTCCTGGGGAACGCCGAGTCCCACCGCGACGACTCCTTCGCGCCCGGCGCGATGGCGAACCTCCTGGAGGGCCCCGTCTACACCAAGCCGCCGGCCTGGCGCGGCCGGGAGATCCCGGAGGTGCTGCTCAGTGGCCACCACGGAAAGATCGCCCGCTGGCGACGGGACGAGGCGCTGAAGCGTACGACCGCCAACCGGCCCGATCTGATCGAGAGTTGCGAGCCCTCGGCCTTCGACAGGAAGGACCGCGAAATGCTCTCCATCCTGGGCTGGGCACCGGACCCGGAAGGCGAGCCGTACGGCCGATTTTGGCGCAGGCCTCAGGGCATGGAAGAATAGGCCGCTGTTGTCCGCCGTCCGGTGTGCGCCCCTGCCGCAGGGGGACACGACGCCCGCCCCGACGCGGCAGCAGCGATTCTCACCGGAAAACTACTTCCCGCCGATGACCTGTGGCATGGGCGAAGAAAGCAGACGAAATGTCTCACCTGCTCGACTCCGTCGACGCCGCGTCGCTGCGCAGCGACGTCCCGGCCTTCCGCCCGGGTGACACCGTCAACGTCCACGTCCGCGTCATCGAGGGCAACCGCTCCCGTGTGCAGCAGTTCAAGGGCGTGGTGATCCGTCGCCAGGGCTCCGGCGTGCGCGAGACCTTCACGGTCCGCAAGGTCTCCTTCTCCGTCGGCGTCGAGCGCACCTTCCCGGTGCACACCCCGATCGTGGAGAAGATCGAGCTCGTCACCCGCGGTGACGTGCGCCGCGCCAAGCTGTACTACCTGCGCGAGCTGCGCGGCAAGGCGGCGAAGATCAAGGAGAAGCGCGAGAACTGAGTTCTCCGCGCAAGGGGTCACAGGCGGGCCGGATAGCATCTGGCCCCGATGGACACCGAAGCACGGCACATGGAGCGCGACCGCTCCTCCGATCCCACAGGCTCCGAAGCGATCTCGGACCCACCGGGTACGGAGGGACGGTCGCGTTTCGCGTTGGTGTCCCGGATCGCCGACTGGCTGCCCGGCGGACGGATCATCCTCACCTTGCTGCTCTGCCTGCTGTTTCTCCTCACGCTCAGCACGTTTGTGATGCAGCCGTTCGACATCCCCAGCGGCTCGATGGAGCGCGGATTGAGGGTTGGGGACCGGTTGCTCGTGAACAAGTTGGCGTACCGTTTCGGAGCGACGCCGCAGCGGGGGGACGTCGTCGTGTTCGACGGCACCGGGTATTTCGGGAACGCCGACTACGTCAAACGCGTCGTCGGCGTCGGCGGAGACCACGTGGTCTGCTGCGACAAGAAAGGGAGGCTCGAGGTGAACGGCCGGTCGGTCGACGAGTCGTCGTTTCTGTATCCCGGTAACAGCCCCTCCGACGTCCCTTTCGACATCGTCGTGCCCGACGGCACGCTCTTCTTGCTCGGAGACCACCGCAGCGACTCCAGCGACTCGCGCGACCACCTGGGCTCGCCGGGCGGCGGCATGGTCCCGGTCGGCGCCGTGATCGGCAGAGCCGAGTGGATCGTCTGGCCCTCCGCACACTGGAGGCACCTCACCCGTCCCGGCTCCTACGCGCGCGTGCCCGCCGCGGACGGTGCCCATGGGTAGCCGCGGCAAATCGCGCGGTATGCCGGCGGCCGACACCGCGGCGCAGAACCTCCTGCCCACCGGCTCCGGGCGTGCCGTCGACGGTGGTACCACCGGACGCAGCCGCGCCGAGCGGCGCAAGCTCCAGCGCAAGATCAAACGCAGGAGAAGGCGCTCCGCCGTAAAGGAGATACCTCTCCTCGTCGGCGTCGCCGTCCTCATAGCGCTCGTGATGAAGACCTTCCTGCTGCAGGCCTTCGTGATCCCGTCGGGCTCCATGGAGAACACGATCCAGGTCGGCGACCGTGTCCTCGTCGACAAGCTCAGCCCGTGGTTCGGCTCCAAGCCGCAGCGCGGTGACGTCGTCGTCTTCAAGGACCCCGGCGACTGGCTCGCGGGCGAGAAGACGACCACGGGGAACGACCCCGTCGTCGTCAAGCAGATCAAGGAAGGACTCACCTGGATCGGTCTGCTGCCGTCCGACAACGACAAGGACCTCATCAAGCGGGTCATCGCGGTCGGCGGGGACACCGTCAAGTGCTGTGACACGCAGGGGCGCGTCACCGTCAACGGCATGCCCCTGAACGAGCCGTACATTCACCCGGGGAACAAACCCTCGGACTTCTCGTTCACGCAGACCGTGCCCGCGGGTCGGCTGTGGGTCATGGGCGACCACCGCGCCGACTCGGCCGACTCGCGTTACCACCGCACCGAGGCGTACGGCGGTACCGTCTCCGAGGATTCCGTCGTCGGCCGCGCCATGGTCATCGCCTGGCCCGTCGGGCACTGGGCACGGTTGAAGGAGCCGGACACTTACGCGTCGGTGCCGAGCGGGTCGACCACCGCACTCGGTCCGTCGCATAGGGTGGCGTCCGCGGATCGATACGGATTGATCCCCCTCCCGAGCCCTGCGGAACTCCCGCTCGTCATGGGAGTGGTGGGCCTGCGTCGACTGAGGCGCCGGCGGCGGTACGGAGTGAGGAGTGGATGTGGGGGATTTGGCGGTCGGCGCACGGTCCGGACACGAGGGTCCCGAAAAGAGGCCGCGGCGCCCCGACGAGACGGCTGCCCCGGCCACGGAGGACCATGTCGGCTCCGGGAGTGACTCCTCGGACGGCGGCACGCAGGAGAGCGACGGGCAGAACCCCAACGAGAGGAAGCAGCGCTCCTTCTGGAAGGAACTTCCGCTCCTCATCGGCATCGCGTTGGTGCTCGCGCTGCTGATCAAGACATTCCTGGTGCAGGCGTTCTCGATCCCGTCGGACTCGATGCAGGACACCCTTCAGCAGGGCGACCGCGTCCTCGTCGACAAGCTGACACCGTGGTTCGGCTCCCAGCCCTCGCGCGGCGAGGTCGTGGTCTTCCACGACCCGGCCGACTGGCTGGCGGGCGAGCCCACCAGCAATCCGAACGCCCTGCAGACGGCCCTGAGCTGGATCGGCCTGATGCCGTCGGCGGAGGAGAGGGACCTCATCAAGCGGGTCATCGGCGTCGCCGGTGACACCATCGAGTGCAAGGGCACGGGCCCGCTGCTGGTCAACGGCAAGGCGCTGAACGAGCCGTATGTGTACCCGAACAACACCCCGTGCAGCATGGACGACCAGGGTGGCCAGTTCAAGGTCACGGTGCCGCAGGGCAGAATCTGGGTCATGGGTGACCACCGGCAGAACTCGTTGGACTCCCGCTACCACCAGCAGGACAAGTACCAGGGCTTCGTGCCCGTGGGGAACGTCGTGGGCCGCGCCATCGTGGTCGCCTGGCCGCCCACCCGCTGGAACACGCTGCCGATCCCGGACACCTTCGACCAGGGTCTGAGCACGGCGGCCCCCGGGGCGCTCGGCCTGACGGGTGCGGTGCCGCTGGTGCTGTGGCGCAGGCGCCGCATCACCGCGCGCCTTACCGCCGGAAACCTTCGGGTTTCCGGTGACGGTACCGCCGGGTAGGGTGCCGTCCCAGATCGTCGATCTTCCGTGGCCCGGCTGCGGGCCACGGGATCGATTCTCCGACTGGGAGCACTGGATGAGCAGGACTGGTCGCACGGAGGGCCGCGGACGGCTCGGCAGCACGCTGTCGGGACTGGCCGTGGCCCTCGGCTGCGTGCTCTTCTTCGGCGGATTCGTCTGGGGCGCGATCGTCTACGAGCCCTACACCGTGCCGACCGACTCCATGTCGCCCACCATCGTCGCCGGTGACCGGGTCCTCGCCCAGCGCGTCGACGGCGCCGACATCGAGCGCGGCGACGTCGTCGTCTTCCAGCAGCCGAGCTGGGGCGACATGCCGCTGGTCAAGCGGGTCGTGGCGGTCGGCGGCGACACGGTCGGCTGCTGTACCGACGGCAAGCTGACCGTCAACGGCAAGCAGATCCAGGAGTCGTACATAGGCAAGGGCCAGCCCGCCGAGTCGAAGACGGTCCCGACCGTCACGGTCCCCAAGGGCCGGCTGTTTCTGCTCGGCGACGAGCGCAGCGGCTCCCTGGACTCGACGGCACACCTCACCGAGGCCTTCAGCGGCACGGTGCCGCGCAGCGCGGTGGACGCGCGTGTGGACGCCGTGGTGTGGCCGATGAACGGCATGCTGGCCCGCGCGACGGGCTTCGAGGCACTGGGCCCGATCTCGTCGCCCGGGCCGCTGCGGCTGATCGTCGGTGCGATCGTGGTGGGCGCGGTGCTGGTGATGGGCGGCGGGGCGTACGGGCCGATCGCCGCGCGTGTGGGCCGGAAGCGCGGCGGCGCCGTACGGAGGGAGCCGGCCGGTGCCTGCTGAACCGTCGCCGCCTTCGTCGCGCTCGCCCTCGATCTCGCCCTCGATCTCGTCCTCGATCTCGTCCTCGTACGAGTCGTACGAGGCGGGCGAGGGCGTGGCGGAGGAGGACACGTACGAGGGTGGGCTGCGCAGGGTGGCACGGGTGGTGCTCCTCGATCCGCAGGACCGCATCCTGCTGCTGCACGGGCATGAGCCGGACGATCCCGCCGACGACTGGTGGTTCACCCCCGGCGGAGGCGTGGAGGGCGACGAGACGCGTGAGCAGGCCGCGCTGCGGGAACTGGCCGAGGAGACCGGTATCACGGATGTCGAGCTGGGCCCGGTGCTGTGGCAGCGGACGTGCTCTTTCCCGTTCGCGGGCCGACGCTGGGACCAGGACGAGTGGTACTACCTGGCCCGTACGACCCAGACGGCCACGGCCGCGCTGAGCCTGACGGACCTGGAAAAGCGCAGTGTCGCCGGAGCACGGTGGTGGACGTGCCGGGAACTGGCCGAGGCGCATGAGACGGTGTATCCGACGAGACTCGTCGAACTGCTGCGCACGCTGCTCGACGAAGGTCCCCCGGCCAGTCCCGAGATCCTCGACACCGAAATCGTCTAGGGGCTCACGGGACTGGCGCACAATGGTGGGATCGCAAGGCTGAAGGGGAACATGCCATGAGCGCCGAGGACCTCGAGAAGTACGAGACCGAGATGGAGCTGAAGCTCTACCGGGAGTACCGCGATGTCGTCGGTCTGTTCAAATACGTGATCGAGACCGAACGGCGCTTCTACCTCACCAACGACTACGAGATGCAGGTGCACTCGGTCCAGGGCGAGGTGTTCTTCGAGGTGTCCATGGCGGACGCCTGGGTCTGGGACATGTACCGGCCTGCTCGCTTCGTGAAGCAGGTACGTGTCCTCACGTTCAAGGACGTGAACATTGAGGAGCTGAACAAGAGCGATCTGGAGCTGCCGGGCGGGTGACGCGTGAGGTTCGTCGCCCGTGAGGGTGACGGACTTTTCCACAACCGCTGAGTTCTCCACCAAGATCCACTCGGTGGAGCCGGATGCGTGACGGTTGGCACCGGAGGTGGTGCCGACATGAACACACATCGGGCACGCAGGGCACTCGGCGAGTACGGCGAGGAGCTGGCCGCCCGGCGGCTGGTGGAAGCCGGGATGACGGTCCTGGAGCGCAACTGGCGCTGCGGCAGGAGCGGCGAGATCGACATCGTGGCCAGGGACGGCGACGTCTTGGTCGTCTGCGAGGTGAAGACCCGCAGGAGTGGCTGCTTCGAGCATCCGATGGCCGCCGTCACACCGGTGAAGGCGGGGCGGCTGCGAGGCCTCGCCGAGCGCTGGATCCAGGCACACGGCGGAGCACCACCGGGCGGTGTGCGCATCGACGTGGTCGGCGTCGTCCTGCCCGATCGCGGCGCCGCCGTGCTGGAGCATGTGCGGGGGGTGGCCTGATGGGCTTCGCGCGCACGTGCTCCGTGGCACTGGTCGGCGTCGAAGGCGTGGTGGTCGAGGTCCAGGCCGACCTCGAACCGGGCGTGGCGGCGTTCACGCTGGTGGGCCTGCCCGACAAGAGCCTGACGGAGAGCCGGGACCGGGTCCGGGCGGCGGTGGTGAACTCGGGTGGCGAGTGGCCGCAGAAGAAGCTCACGGTCGGACTCAGCCCCGCGTCCGTACCGAAGGCCGGCAGCGGATTCGACCTCGCCGTCGCCTGCGCGGTGCTCGGCGCCGCGGAGCGGATCGATCCGCGGGTGCTCGCCGACATCGTCATGATCGGTGAGCTGGGCCTGGACGGTCGGGTACGGCCGGTCCGCGGCATCCTGCCGGCGGTCCTGTCCGCGGCGAACGCTGGATACGAACAGGTGGTCGTGCCGGAGTGCGCCGCCGCCGAAGCCTCGCTGGTACCGGGCGTGTCCGTGCTGGGGGTCCGCAGTCTGCGCCAGCTGATCGCCATCCTGACGGACGAGCCCGTACCCGACGAGGAGCCGGACGAGCAGGGCCGCCCGGACCCGCTCCTCGCCGGTCTGCGCGTCCCGGGCACGGGCGCGGCCACGGGGATGCACAGCGTGGGCGCCGCGCAGTACGACCAGGGCCATGACCTCGCCGACGTCGTGGGCCAGATCTCGGCGCGCACGGCGGTGGAGGTGGCCGCGGCGGGCGGACACCACCTGTTCCTGGAAGGGCCGCCGGGTCCATGCATTTAAACGATTAGA
>CBFHCJ010000295.1:0-8016 GCA_965654005.1 uncultured Streptomyces sp.
AGACGGCCTGCATCACCGCGCCGCCCGCCCCGCAGGTGATCGTGGCCGGAGCCGGGTCGGGCAAGACCACGGTGATGGCCGCCCGCGTGGTGTGGCTGGTCGGTACCGGGCAGGTCGCCCCGGAGCAGGTCCTCGGCCTGACGTTCACCAACAAGGCGGCCGGTGAACTCGCCGAGCGCGTCCGCAAGGCGCTCGTGCGGGCGGGCGTCACCGACCCGGACGTGACCGACCCGGACAACCCGCCGGGCGAGCCGGTCATCTCCACGTACCACGCCTTCGCGGGCCGTCTGCTGAGCGACCACGGCCTGCGCATCGGCCTTGAACCGACCTCGCGCCTGCTCGCCGACGCCACCCGCTACCAGCTCGCCGCGCGCGTGCTGCGCGAGGCTCCCGGCCCCTACCCGGCGCTGACCCGCTCCTTCCCGGACCTCGTCAGCGACCTCCTCGCCCTCGACTCCGAGCTCGCCGAGCACCTCGTACGGCCGCGGGAACTGCGTGCGTACGACGCCGAGCTGCTGCACACCCTGGACGGCGTCCGGCTCACCAACGCCGACCTGCGCAGGGTTCCCGAGACGGCCGCCGCCCGCCGCGAGCTGGCCGAGCTGGTCGGCCGCTACCGCGCGGCCAAGCGCGAGCGCGACCTCCTCGACTTCGGCGACCAGATCGCCCTCTCCGCGGCCCTCGCCGACCTCCCCGAGGTGGGCCGTATCCTGCGCGACGAGTTCCGCGTGGTCCTGCTCGACGAGTACCAGGACACCTCGGTCGCCCAGCGCGTCCTGCTCGCCGGACTCTTCGGGGGCGGCACCGGCCACCCTGTGACCGCGGTGGGTGACCCCTGCCAGGCGATCTACGGCTGGCGCGGCGCGTCCGTCGCCAACCTCGACGACTTCCCCGAGCACTTCCGACACGCCGACGGCCGCTCCGCGACCCGCCAGGCGCTCAGCGAGAACCGCCGCAGCGGCGGCCGCCTCCTCGACCTCGCCAACGGCCTCGCCGAGCCGCTGCGCGCGATGCACGCGGGGGTGGAGGCCCTGCGCCCCGCCCCCGGCGCCGAGCGCGACGGGCAGGTCCGCTGCGCCCTGCTGCGCACCCATGTCGAGGAGATCGACTGGATCGCCGACTCCCTCGCCCACCTCGTGAACACCGGCACTCCGCCCGGTGAGATCGCGGTCCTGTGCCGCACGGCGACAGACTTCGCGCAGATCCAGGGCGCTCTCGTCGCCCGCGACATCCCCGTGGAGGTCGTGGGCCTGTCCGGGCTGCTGCATCTGCCCGAGGTCGCCGACCTCGTCGCCGTCTGCGAGGTCCTCCAGGACCCCGGCGCCAACGCCTCCCTGGTCCGTCTCCTCACCGGCCCGCGCTGGCGCATCGGCCCTCGCGACCTCGCACTCCTGGGCCGACGAGCCCGGCTGCTCGTGTCGCACGCGCGCGTGGACGCCGACGACGATCCGGACCGCCGGCTCGCCCGAGCCGTCGAGGGAGTCGACCCGGCCGAGGTGATATCGCTCGCGGACGCCCTCGACACCTTCCTCGAGCTGCCCATGGAGGCCGGGCGGGAGGACGACAGGCTGCCCTTCTCGCGCGACGCGCGCGTACGGTTCGCACGCCTCGCCGCCGAACTGCGCGAGCTGCGCCGCTCCCTCGCCGACCCGCTGATGGACGTCCTGCACCGCGTGCTCGCCGTCACCGGTCTGGAGGTGGAGCTGTCCGCGTCCCCGCACGCGCTGGCGGCCCGCCGCCGCGAGACGCTGTCGAACTTCCTGGACATCGCCGCGGTCTTCTCCGCCAACGAGCCGGGCGCCACTCTCCTGGCCTTCCTCGGCTTCCTGCGTACCGCCGCGCAGTACGAGAAGGGCCTCGACAACGCCCTTCCGGGAGGCGAGAACACCGTCAAGGTGCTGACCGCGCACAAGTCCAAGGGACTGGAATGGGACGTCGTCGCGGTCCCCGGACTGGTCACCGGCACCTTCCCGAGCACCCAGGGCCGCGAGAAGTGGACCGCCCAGGGAAAGGTGCTGCCGCACGCTCTGCGCGGCGACGCCGACACCCTGCCCGACGTCGAGAGCTGGGACTCCCGGGGCCTGAAAGCCTTCCACGAGGCCATGAAGGTCCACCAGCACACCGAGGAACTGCGCCTCGGCTACGTCACCTTCACCCGCCCCCGCTCCCTGCTGATCGGCTCGGGCCACTGGTGGGGGCCCGCCCAGAAGCGCCCCCGAGGGCCCTCGGACTTCCTCCAGGCCCTCCACGAGCACTGCGCCGCCGGGTACGGCGAGATCGAGGTCTGGGCGGACGAGCCGGCCGAGGGCGAGGAGAACCCGGCGCTTCACGAGGCCGCCGCCGACCACGCCTGGCCGCTGCCGCTGGACGAGGCGGCACTCGTCCGCCGCCGGGCCGCCGCCGAGACCGTACTGGCGCATCTGGATCAGATCGCGTCGCACGACGGCGACCACTCCGCGGCCGACCACGACCCCGCCCCGTACGACAACCCGGAATGGCCGCCCCCGCCGGACGACGAAGACCTCTACGAGGAAGCCCCCTACGAGGAAGCCCCCTACGAGGAAGCCCCCTACGAGCAAGCCCTCTGTGAGCAAGGTCTCCGTGAGGAAGGTCTCTACGAGGGAGAAGGGCCCTATGACGAGTCGCCCGATGTCTCTTCCGATTCCGGCGGCTTTCTCGACGGCTCCCCCGAGGAGGACGCGTCCGACTGGGACTCCTGGACGACCGACCGTCGCCCCGCGGAGCACGCGGAAGCACCCCACGCGCGCGTGCCCCTCGGCGACGGCACCCCGACCACTTCGACGACCCCGACGACCCCGACGACCCCGACGACCCCGACGACCCCGACGACCCCGACCATCCCGCACGCCCGTCGGCACCCGGCCGAGGACGCACCCGCGCTCACCCCGGAGGAAGTCCGCACCGTCGCCTCCTGGGACCGCGACCTGAACGCCCTCGCCGGAGAGCTGCTGCGTACCCGCGCGAGCGTCACCGACGTACCGCTGCCGTCGTCGCTGACCGCGTCCCAGGTGCTGCGCCTGGCCGCCGACCCCGACGGGCTCGCGCAGGAACTCGCGCGCCCCATGCCGCGCCCCCCGCAGCCCGCGGCGCGCCGTGGCACCCGTTTCCACGCCTGGATCGAGGCACGCTTCGAGGAACTGCGGCTGCCCGTGCTCGAGCCGGACGAGCTGCCTGGCAGCGACGCCGAGATCGCCGACGAGCGCGACCTGGAAGCCCTCAAGGAAGCCTTCGAACGCACCCCCTACGCGCACCGCACCCCGTACCGCGTGGAGGCCCCCTTCCAGTTCGCCATCGCCGGACGCGTGGTGCGCGGCCGCATCGACGCGGTCTACCGCACAGAGGACGGCGACGGGACGGCGTACGAGATCGTCGACTGGAAGACCAGCCGCACCCGCACCGGGGACCCGCTCCAGCTCGCGCTGTACCGGCTTGCCTGGGCCGAGCAGCAGGGCATCCCGCTCGATGCCGTCAAGGCCGCGTTCCTGTACGTCCGCAGCGGCGAGGTCGTACGCCCCGAGGGCCTCCCCGACCGGGCCGCACTGGAGGGGCTGCTACTGGCCGAGGCCTCCGGTGCGGAACCGGCGGACCAGGATGTCGGTGCGGGCCGATAGGCTCGTGACCATGAGCGAGACCCCGGACAGCGTCGTCCGCACATACATCGACAGCCACCGCGCCGCCTTCCTCGACGACCTGGCGGAGTCGTTGCGCATCCCGTCGGTGTCCGCTCAGCCGGAGCACACGGAGGATGCGCGGCGCAGCGCCGACCGGCTCGCGGCCAAGCTCGAGGAGACCGGCTTGCCGACTGCCGAGGTGTGGCCGACGCACGGCGCCCCCGCCGTCTTCGCCGAGCGGCCCGCCGACGACAAGGGCCAGGTGTTCTTCCACACACTCGGCGTCCGCGCCCACGTCGCCGCCGCTGGCCGGACCGCCCCGGCCGTCCACCTGAAACTGCTGATCGAGGGCGAAGAGGAGTTTGGCTCCCTCCGCTCTCGGACCCGCGTCGGGGAGCACTCGGACCGGCTTGCCGCCGACGCCGTGATCGTCTCCGACACCAGGCATGTGGTCCGCGGACACCCCCACTGTGTGCACGGGCATGGGCGGCCTCGCCGAGTGCGAGATCACCCTGCACGGGCCCGAGCAGGACATCCACTCCGGCTCCTTCGGCGGCGCGGTGCCCAACCCGGCCACCGCGGTCGCCCGCTCGCCGCATACCTATGGGGCGACCTGGGGGAGACTGGCGCGATGGGGAGTGACGATCACAGGGGACGGACGGCCGTCCGGACCTGTCAAGGCGCGCGGCACACTGGAGGGGCCGCCCCGCATGCCCAAGGCCCGCCGGACCCGGTCCTCTCCAGCCGTACGTCCCGCTGAACCGCCCGCCGAAACCACCATTCCACCGGGGGAGTTGGAAGCACCCGTGACCACCTGGACCGACCAAACAGCCGACCGACCCATCTCGCTCGCCGCCCCGAGCGGCATCGACCGCGCCGCCCACCACCGGCTTGACGAGGCCTGGCTCGCCGCGGCCTGGAGCCATCCCACGACCCGCTGCTTCGTGGTCTCCGATGGTCAGGTCCTCATCGACGAGACGCCCGACGGCACCACCGAGCTCGTCATGACACCCTCATTCGAGGCACCGCTCACGGAGGCCCACCGCTACTTCCTGGGCAGCGACGAGGACGGCGTCAGCTACTTCGCACTCCAGAAGGACGCGCTCCCGGGCCGCATGGACCAGTCCGCACGCCCGGCCGGACTGCGGGAGGCGGGGCTGCTGCTGTCGCCGCGCGACGCGGGCCTGATGGTGCACGCGGTCGCCCTGGAGAACTGGCAGCGCATGCACCGCTTCTGCTCGCGCTGCGGCGAACGTACGGTCATCGCGGCCGCCGGTCATATCCGCCGCTGCCAGGCCTGCGGCGCGGAACACTACCCGCGCACCGACCCCGCGGTGATCATGGCCGTCACCGACGAGGACGACCGTATTCTGCTCGGCCGCCAGGTGCACTGGCCCGAGGGCCGCTTCTCGACCCTCGCCGGCTTCGTGGAACCCGGCGAGTCCATCGAGCAGTCGGTGCGCCGCGAGGTCTTCGAAGAAGCGGGCATCACCGTCGGCGAGGTCGAGTACGTCGCCAGCCAGCCCTGGCCCTTCCC
Organism: uncultured Streptomyces sp.; assembly: GCA_965654005.1. Lineage (GTDB taxonomy): Bacteria > Actinomycetota > Actinomycetes > Streptomycetales > Streptomycetaceae > Streptomyces. The sequence goes on from CBFHCJ010000295.1 coordinate 5,170, forward strand.
GTCCAGCCTGATGCTCGGCTTCCTGGCCCGCGCCACCTCGAGGGACATCGAGGTCGACGGCGACGAGATCCACGAGGCCCGCTGGTTCTCCCGCGAGGAACTGCGTGTCGCCTTCGAGAGCGGTGAGGTGCTGCCCCCGTACGGCATCTCCATCGCGGCCCGCCTGATCGAACTCTGGTATGGCAAGCCCCTGCCGACGAGAGGCGTCTGACACGGGCGCACGGCGAAGAGCGACCCATACTGGAACCACAACGTCCACTTCGTCAGCGCGGGCGTCGTCGTGCACCACACGGCCTTCCGGGCCTTCACCCCGGACGGCACTCGGCTGGCCGCAGGCCAGTACCACCCGGCGAACGGCACCACCGGGACTCAGCAACCAACTGGCCCGCGGTCGGTAACGGCAGGGGCCGGGGCAGGAGCATCAGCGGAAGGCCGCACGACTGGGTTCGCTGAGTGAACGCCTCGATGGGACAAGACCGGTCACAAGTCCGGACCAGGACCACGCGCGGCCGCCCCTTATGCCGGTCCCTTATACAGAGCCGCCCCCTCCGGTGACCTGGACCAGAGGGGGCGCAGCGCTGGGTGAGCGTCAGACCGCGAGGGCCTGCTTCACCTGGGCAAGGCTCGGGTTCGTCATGACGACCTCGTCGCCACCGTTGGTGGGAACCACCCGAACCGTCGGAACCGTCTGGTTTCCGCCATTCGCCTTCTCCACGAACGCCGCGGACGCCGGGTCCTGCTCGATGTTGATCTCGTCGTACGCGATGCCCTCACGGTCCAGCTGGCTCTTCAGCCGACGGCAGTAGCCGCACCACGAGGTGCTGTACATCGTCACAGTGCCCGGCATGTCAGTCGCGCTCCTTTACGGCTTTGGGTTCTTGCTCGCTGCGAAGGCCAACGTACGTGAATGTTCCACCATTCCCGCCCCCGTTCGTGGGCGCTCCAGCTGCTCACGAGCCCTCATGGGCGACGCCTGCGCCATGAGTACGACTGCGACTGCCTCCCTGTGGACAACCGGCGCATCCGTCTCCGCCGACCTGGCAGCATGGCGGGGTGACAGCAGCAACGCACTCCACCCTCTTCCCGCAGGTCCCGGACTCTGCCGACGCGGTGCTCGAAGGGCTCGACCCCGAGCAGCGCGAGGTGGCGACCGCCCTGCACGGCCCGGTGTGCGTGCTGGCGGGTGCCGGCACCGGCAAGACGCGGGCCATCACCCACCGCATCGCCTACGGAGTCCACGCGGGAATCCTCCAGCCCTCCAGCGTGCTCGCCGTCACCTTCACCAACCGCGCAGCCGGAGAGATGCGCGGCCGCCTCCGCCAGCTGGGCGCCGCCGGCGTCCAGGCCCGTACGTTCCACTCCGCCGCCCTACGCCAGCTCCAGTACTTCTGGCCGAAAGCCGTCGGTGGCAGCGTCCCGAAAATCATCGACCGCAAGATCCAATTTGTCGCGGACGCGGCCGCCGCCTGCCGTATCCGCCTCGACCGCAACGAGCTGCGGGACGTGACCGCCGAAATCGAATGGTCCAAGGTCACCCAGACCGTTCCGGCCGACTACGCCGCCGCAGCCGCCAAGGCAGGCCGCGAAGCCCCCCGTGACCCCGCCGAGATCGCCCAGCTCTACGCCACCTACGAAGACCTCAAGCGCGACCGCGCCGTCATCGACTTCGAGGACGTCCTCCTCCTGACCGTCGGCATCCTCCAGGACCGGCACGACATCGCGGACGAGGTCCGCGCGCAGTACCAGCACTTCGTCGTCGATGAATACCAGGACGTCAGTCCCCTTCAGCAGCGCTTGCTGGAGTTGTGGCTCGGCGACCGCGAAAGCCTGTGCGTCGTCGGCGACGCCAGCCAGACCATCTACTCCTTCACCGGCGCCACCCCCGACCACCTCCTCGACTTCCGCATCCGCCACCCCGGAGCCACCGTCGTCAAACTCGTCCGCGACTACCGCTCCTCACCCCAGGTCGTGCACCTCGCCAACGGCCTCCTCGCCCAGGCCCGCGGCCGCGCCGCGGAACACCGCCTCGAGTTGGTCTCCCAGCGCGAGCCCGGCCCCGAACCCGTCTACTCCGAATACACCGACGAGCCCGCCGAGGCCGAAGGTGCCGCCCGCCGCATCCGCGAACTGCTCGCCACGGGTGTGCCCGCCGCCGAGATCGCGATCCTGTTCCGCACCAACTCCCAGTCCGAGATCTACGAACAGGCCCTCGCGGACGCCGGAATCCCCTACCAGCTGCGTGGCGCCGAACGGTTCTTCGACCGCCCCGAGGTGCGCAAGGCGGGCATCGCGCTGCGCGGCGCCGCCCGCTTCGGTGCCAACGACGCCCTCCTCGACGACGCCGTCGACCTGCCCTCCCAGGTCCGTGCCGTCCTCTCTGGCGAAGGCTGGAGCGCCACGCCCCCCGCGGGCTCCGGAGCCGTCAGAGAGCGTTGGGAGTCCCTGGCCGCGCTGGTGAACCTCGCCCAGGACTTCGCCGCGGCCAAACCCGACGCCACCCTCGCCGACCTCGTGGCGGAACTCGACGAGCGGGCGAACGCCCAGCACGCCCCTACCGTGCAGGGCGTCACCCTCGCCTCCCTGCACTCCGCCAAGGGCCTGGAATGGGACGCCGTCTTCCTCGTCGGAGTCGCCGAGGGCATGATGCCGATCACCTACGCGAAGACCGACGAGCAGATCGAAGAAGAGCGCCGCCTCCTCTACGTCGGCGTCACCCGCGCCAGGGAACACCTCCATCTCTCCTGGGCCCTGTCCCGCCCACCCGGCGGCCGTCCCACCAGACGGCCCAGCCGCTTCCTCGACGGGATGCGCCTCGGCTCGTCCGCCACCGCCTCCCGCGCCGCCGCC
>CBFHCJ010000296.1:0-8000 GCA_965654005.1 uncultured Streptomyces sp.
TGAGGGCGCCATCACGCAGAATCAGTTGCTGCGGCGATGGCGCGGCCCGGTCGACCGGGGCAGGGGCGAGTGTGGAGGTCATCGGAACGGGAGTCCTTCACGACGGCATGACGAGGAGACGGGCCGCCGGGAGCCCGGCGAACCGCTCCCCCACCGTACAGGACTACATGAAGAACCATTCATGCGTTCATGAGTCCTTCTCCGTAGGATGGAGGCCATGGGCCATGGAGCTGACGCCAACACCACCGCCACCGCGCGCCAGCGCCTCGAAACCGTCGGAGCAGCCGACGTGGCCGCCACCCTCCAGGCCCTGGCCACGCCATCCCGGCTGCGCATCCTGGCCCGTCTTCAAGAGGGCTCCTGCGCGGCGACGGAACTCGCCGACGCCGTGGGCATGGAGCAGTCCGCCTGCTCCCACCAACTACGCCTGCTGCGCAACCTCGGACTTGTCACCACGGAGCGGCGTGGCCGCTCGGTCATCTACGCCCTCTACGACAACCACGTCGCCGAATTGCTCGAGCAGGCCCTCTACCACGTGGAGCACCTGCGCCTCGGCCTTCGCGACACCCCGGCACAGGCCCCGACCGAGGCGGCCGGGGCCCGCTGACCCGACGGCCCGGTGCAGTAGGCCCGGGACACCGACTCGCGTACTCGTACTGCGTCAGCCCCGGATGCTCCGGGGATGTTCCCGGATGTTCCGGGCCAGGGCGGCGGCCGGCCGTGGCGCCGCGAACTCGGCGCCGCAGGTGAACCGCAGCAGCGGTCCGAACGTCGCCGCGGCCTTGCTTCGGTGAAGTACAGCCCCGACACGGACGACTGGAACCCGGCGTCCAGGGGAGCGCAGAAACCGTCCTTCCTCCCGGTTCCCCGCGCGCCGGCCGAATACGGCGCGATCATATGGCGGCGATCGGCTCCGGGGACAGGAGCGAGCCGTCCGCCGCGGCCAGGGGCTGCTCGCACCAGATCGTCTTGCCCACCGCCGTCTGCCGGGTGCCCCAGCGCTCCGTGAGCTGCGCGACCAGCAACAGCCCTCGCCCACCCTCGTCGAACACCCGGGCGCGCCGCAGATGCGGTGCGGTGCTGCTGGAGTCGGAGACCTCGCAGATCAGCACACGGTCGTGGATCAGCCGCAGCTGGATCGGCGGGTCACCGTAGCGGACGGCGTTCGTGACCAGTTCACTGACCACCAGTTCGGTGACGAACGCGGCCTCTTGCAGTCCCCACTCGTCAAGGCGACCGACGGCGTCCGACCGTATCCGCGCCACGGCGGCGGCGTCGGCCTCCACGTCCCACACGGCGACCCTGCTCGGGCCCAGGGCCCGGGGCCGCACCAGGAGCAGGGCGGCGTCGTCGGCGGGGCCGTCGGGCAGCAGCGTGCCTACGACGTGGTCGCACAGGGAATCCAGCGAGTCCGCCGGCGCGGCCAGCGCATCCCGCAGGGCGTCAAGTCCCGCCCTGAGGTCATACTGGCGGGAGTGGATCAAGCCGTCGGTGTAGAGGGCGAGCAGGCTGCCCTCCGGGAGGGTGACGTCCACCGGTTCGAACGGTAGCCCGCCCAGTCCGAGCGGCGGTCCCACGGGGACGTCCAGGAACCCGGCGGTGCCGTCCGGGCCCACGACGGCGGGTGGCGGGTGGCCGGCGAGAGCCATGGTGCAGCGCCTGTAGATCGGGTCGTACACCGCGTACAGGCAGGTGGCCCCGATGTCCCCGACGGCCTCCCCGCCCGGCAGCTCCGCGGCTTCGGCGGACTCCGCCGACAGCCGGACGACCAGGTCGTCGAGACGGGTGAGCAGTTCGTCGGGGGCGAGGTCGACATCGGCGAGGGTGCGTACGGCAGTGCGCAGTCGGCCCATCGTGGCGGCCGCGTGGATGCCGTGCCCGACCACGTCACCGACCACCAGCGCGACCCTGGCTCCGGAGAGCCCGATCACGTCGAACCAGTCGCCGCCCACGCCGGAACGCTGTGCGGCGGGGAGGTAACGGTAGGCGGCTTCCACCGCCGACTGCTCCGGCATCCGCTGCGGAAGCAGACTGCGCTGGAGAGTGAGAGCCGCGACGCGTTCGCGGGTGAAGCGCCGGGCATTGTCCAGGCAGACCGCCGCCCTGGCCACCAGGTCCTCGGCGAGGGAGAGGTCGTCCGCCTCGAAGGGCACGGGGGTCTCACGGTGGCGGGTGAACATGACGACGCCTAGGGTCGTGCCCCTGGCTTTCACCGGCACGAGCATCCATGAGTGCGTGCCGAACCGCAGGACCTTCGCCTGCCGCTCGGGGGTCTGGTCGATCCAGGCGCGGATCGGCGGGTCCGCGGTCCGGTACAGCGAGGACCGGCCTGTGGCCAGGCACAGGGCGGCCGGCGAGTTCGCGAGGTAGACGTCGGCTTCGCCGGCGGTGCGCTCTGCCGTGATGACCCCCTCGGAGAAGGCCAGCTCCACGATGCGCCGCAGCCGCACGGGGCCGGCCAACGGCCCCGGAGCGGGTTCGTCGCCCCTGAGGATCACCTCCAGCAGGTCCACGCGTGCGAAGTCGGCGAACCGGGGTACGGTCACCTCGGCGAGCTCCCATCCCGTCCGTGCGATGTCGAGGGTGCTGCCGATGCGCAGGCTGGCATCGTTCAGCAGGGAGAGCCGCTCGCGGGCACGGCGCCTGTCCGTCACATCGCCGACGAGGGCGCAGACCCCGAGCGTACGGCCCTCCGCGTCCCGCAGCGGTGTCGCCGAGACGCTGAAAACGCGGAATCCGGGTTCGGTCCGGATGGTGCCCTTGAGCTCGCTGGCCTGCTCCTCCCCCGTAGCCATGGCCAGCCGCATCTGCTCCTCCCACTCCACGGCGTCGGGACCGGCGAAAACCTCCGCCGGCCGGCGTCCGCTGCGTGCCTCGTCCGGCAGACCGCTCAGGCGCCGCATCGCGCCGCTCTGCCCCACGCAGCGCAGTTCGGTGTCGTACACCGTCAGGGCCAGGGGCGAGTCCTGCAGCAGCCAGCCGGACAGCGACTGCCGCAGTCGCTGCGCCGCCTGCCCGGACGGCGGTCCGATGAGCAGGACGGTGCCGAGCCCTGCTCCGGTGCCTTCCGCCTCGGGCGCAAGGGGGTACCGGGAGACGGTCACGGCCAGCCGGTGCCCGTCCTTGTGGCGTACGCCGAGGCCCGCATACTGCTCACCGGGCTCGGCGGCTCCATCGCCCTGGGCCGGCTCCCCGCCCGCGAGTGCGGGGGCGTCCAGCAGTTCCGCCGCGAACCGGCCGCGGGCCTCGGCGCTCGTGTACCCGAGCAGGCGCTCCGCTCCGGACGTCCACCCGATGACCAGCCCCTTCCGGTCGGTCACGACCACTACAAGCGGCCTGGAGGCATCCATGCCCCCAAGACTGACGCCGGACATATCCACAATCAACCTGACGAATCAACCTGATATGCCGTTCACGGCGCGGTTCACGGCGCGATGCGGGCGCTCAAAGCACGTCGCTGCTCGCTGAGGTCGGTGCGGGCCAGTGCGGCGAGTGCGCAACCGACGGCTCGGGCCGGTTCGGTGAGCAGCCGGTCGTAGGTGCGTGCCGCCACAAACCGCAGCGCCTGGTCCCGGTCCAGGGCGAACCACGCGCCGACGGTGCACAGGCCGTGCGGGGTCAGTCGCCACAGCTTGTCGGCGTCCTTCACCACGGCGTCGTCCAGGCCGAGGGCGTCCCTGCGGGTGTCGTGCCCGTCGATGATGGCGACGATCCGCTCGATGTCCCTCGCGGGGTAGCCGACGTCGGAGAGGATGCGGGCGGCGATGGCGGCGCCCTCGGTCTCGTGCCTGCGTATCGTCTCCTGTCCGGCAGGTCCGGACCGGTGGGCGATGGCGGGCAGGATGTCCGCGGGGTCGACCGTCTTCCAGCCGGTGTCGTGCAGGAGGACAGCGGGCAGCACCACGTCCGCCCGCGCCCCCGGCACGGCGGTCAGCAGAGCGCCCGCCAGCGCGTAGGCGTACAGCGAATGGGCGTCGTTGTCGCGCACGTCGAGGTAGGGGAGCGCGCGGTCCCATATCTCCCGCCGGACGCCGGTCAACGGGAGGGGGCGGGGAAGCGCGTCGTTCAAAGGGATCTCCGAGGCGGCGAGTGGAAGCGCCGGCAGCGGCTCGCGGGCCGCCTGGTCGGACGTCATGGCATCTCCTGTCGAGGCTTTCCTGTCTCCTGTCGAGGGTTTCCCGTCTCCTGTCGAGGCTTTCCTGTCTCCTGTCGAGGCTTTCCTGTCTCCTGTCGATGCGTCGAGGGTGGCCGGTCAGTCGAGAACCGGTCAGTCGAGAAGGGTGACGGTCCCGGCCGTGCCGTCCACACGGATCCGTCGGCCGGTCCTGATGCGGGTGGACGCCGAGCCCGTCCCGGTGACGGCGGGCAGGCGGTACTCGCGGCAGACGATGGCGGCGTGGGACATGATTCCCCCGATGTCGGTGACGGTCGCGCGGACCTTGCCGAAGACCGGCGCCCAGCTCGGCGCGGTCACCGGCGCGACGAGGATGTCCCCCTCCTGGAGGAGCTCCAGTTCGTCGGGGCTGCGGACCACACGGGCCATGCCCTCGGCGATGCCCGGCGAGGCGGCCATACCGGTCAGATCGCCCGCCTCCAGCTCGTCCGGGCCTGCCAACCAGGACCGGATCCGCTCACTGGTGATGCCCCACAGCATGACGCTGAACGGCTCGGTCACGGCTCGCGGAGGCTCGTTCAGCGCCGGTTCAGGGGTCTGCCGTGCGAGTGCGGCCACGATCCGGCGTCGCCGCTCCACCTCTGGTGGCCAGTGGCCGGGACCGGCGGGCTCGACGCCGATCGCCCACCCGGACGCGTAGTCGAACAGGGCGGCCCGGACCTCGTCGCGCGTGAGGTAGAACATGTCGTTCGCGCGGGGCCAGAACCCCGCCCGGTGGAGCAGGGCGGACAGTTGCCTGGCCTTGCGCCAGAAGACGCCCATCGTCCAGTGCTCGATGTAGAAGTTGTGGTTCTCCACATACGGGTAGACCTGGCGGGCGAGGCCCAGTTTCGCCTCGAAGTCGGCGCGTGCCGCGGAGTCGAGCAGTGCGGCGTACTCACCGCTGATCCGCTCGCGCTCGGCGACGAGTTCCGGGAGGCGCCGGTCGATGGCCTCGCCGCGCCGCAGGCGCAGGATGTAGTCGCGGATGTAACCCAGAGGAAGCGAGGGGGTGTCCCTCCAGTACCGGTCGCTGCTGTAGAAGCCGTTGCCCGACGTGAAGTTGAACCACGGATCGCGGGCGGTGTTCCAGGCGTCGAGCCAGTCGCGGCCGCCCGGCTCGCGGCTGAGGGCGGTCAGGGTGTGTTCCCCGGGGTCCGGCAAGGTCAGCACCGTGTCGACACCCAGTGCGACAGCGAGCCTGGCCAGCTTCCTGAGCTCGTCGTCCGGGCGGAACAGCTCCATGTCCACGCCCGTCACCATCGCCGCGATGCCCTGATCCGGGATGTCCGGGAACCACTGCTTGCAGAAGTGGAAGAAGTCCAGGTAGGCCACGTAACCGAGGTTGAGGAACTCGAAGTGGTACAGCCAGGCGCGGTGGCACAGGGCGAAGAGCCGGTCGTACCCGCCGAGCAGGGCATCGGAGCCATCCAGGCCGACACCCGCTTCGATCTCCTCGTACGGCTGGACTTCCGGCAGCTCGGTGAAGCTGATCGACTCCAGCTCCCGGATGGTGCCGAGGACCTTTCCCTTCCAGTTGTCCAGCAGCCTGCCCCAGTTCGCGTAGTAGTAGCCGGCGCGTTCCAGGAACTGCGGCACGCGGGCGGGGATCCGGCTTTCCGGCGCGGCCACCGGACTCAGGTAGACATAGCCCTGGTGGACGCGGAGCGCGAGGCCGTACGCGGGCGGCACGACGAAGTGCCGGGTGTTGAAATGGCCCAGGCCGTTGACCGAGAAATCGCCGACGACCGTCTCGAACGGCTTCACCACGGTGGGCCAGTGCTGGCTGTCCCGAAACCAGAACCGCCGCTCCTCGGCCTCGCGCCGCCAGGGCTGGAAGACCATGTGGTACGGGTACAGCCGTTCCCAGCCCTCCGCACCCACGGGGGCTGTCATCTCGTAGGGGCTCGGGAACTCCGTGCGCGACGCCGTCGTCATGACGTGGTCCCTTCATCGCTGACGGTCTGGTCCGTCTCATCTCCGGCCGGTCAGGTCCGTCTCATCGCCGGCGGTCTGGTCCCTTCGGCCGGTCACGTCGACGGCCCTCCCAGGCCGAGCAGGGTGTCGACGATGCTGGAGGCACCCGCGCCGTGGCTGGTCCGGGCAGGTGTCCTCGGCCGGCGGCTCCATGCCGTCTCGGGCCGCGCCTGGAGCAGTACCGCGGTGGCGCCCGTACCCATGGCGGTGCTCCGGTGGCGGTCGACGGCCCACTCGATGTCCTGCGGGCAGCCGTAGTACCGCTCGGCGGTCTTGGCCAGACGGGCGATCTCGACGACCTCCCGCGGAGCAAGGCACGGGATCCGCCGACGGTCCTCCTCGACCGCCCGCCGTACGAGCCCGTACCCGTCCGGGGCGGGGACCAGTTCCTGGTGCTTCGGCGACACGGTCGTCCGTACCGTGGTGTTCAGGACCTTGTCCACCAGGTAGGCGTCCGGGGTCACCTCGCCGGACACCATGAGGTCCCCGAGTCCCCAGATCGCCTCCACCACGATCTTCGACGGGTCGCCGTCGGCCGGGTTGACGGTCACGGCGGCGCCGGAGGTACGGGCATCGACCATCCGCTGCACCCCGACCGCCATGCGCAGCCCTCTCTCCGGCAGCCCATGAGCCGCGCGGTAGATGATCGCGTGGTCGGTCCACAGGCTCGCCCAGCAGCGCCGAACGGCGTCGAGGACGGCATCGGCGCCCCGGATCCACAGGAACGTGTCGTGCTGCCCGGCGCAGCTCGCATCAGGCAGGTCCTCCACCTCGGCGCTCGACCGGACGGCCACCGCGACATCCGGGCAGCCGACGGCCCGGCAGAGTTCCTCGTACGCCGCCGTCACCGCCGACGCGACCGAAGAGGGCACGGGCGCCTCGCCCACCAAGCGGCGGATCTCGGCGCCGCAGGCAGCCACCGCGCCCGGATCGGCGGCAGGCTCGGAGAAGGCGGCGTCGACGGCCCGGCGCAACCCGCCACGGTCGAGCAGTGCCTCGAAGGCATCCGTGGTCACCACGAACCCGGGCGGCACGGGAGCGCCGGCCCGGGTCATCGTGAGCAGCGCGGCGCCCTTGCCGCCGAGCCTGCTCGTTTCGGACTCGGCAGAGCTGTCGAACGCGACGATGTACGGAGAGTTCACGACCCCTCACCCCGCTGCCACGGACTCCACCGCATGGCCACCGGCATCGGCCGTGCCTCCTTCCGTGAAGGCACGCCCCGAAGGCCGGCCCATCAAGGCACGCCCCGAAGGCCAGCCTAGGGCGCCCGTCGCCCTCCCGCAGCAGGCGACCGCGCAGCGGAAGCCGACCCTGACGTCCAGCTGATCGACCTGGCGACCCTCTACGGCCGACTCTGGGAGTTCGAGGGGAGGAAGGACGCCAGTACGCGTCCCCGCGCGTCATACACCGTGACCCTCGTTCGGTCGGCCAGCGCCAACGAGACGGGCGGGCCCCAGAGATAACCGGTCGCGTAGCCCGGGTGACCCGGCAGGGTCACGACCCGCACCTCGTGCTCCCTCCCGTCCCACCGGGCGGTCATGCGCGCCGGTTTTCCGGGGCCGACGTAGAGCGGCCTGTAGAGCGTCCCCGAGCTGGAGCCCTGGGTCTGCAGGCTCACCGTTCCCGCGCTCTGGTTGCCGTTCGTCACGGTGCTGCACATGGGGGTGTCGCCCTGGCCGAAACACAGCTGAACAGGGGTGAGCGTCATCCACTGTCCGTGTCCGAGATCGATGCGCTTGCCGGGCTCGGCCACCAGAGGGGCAGGAGACCGGGGAGCCGGATGTGACAGGGAGTTCTGCGGTCGCGGCGGAGCGGAGGCCGCGGGTGCCACCTTGGCGGCGGGCGTGTCCGGGCCTGCCAGCAGCAGACC
>CBFHCJ010000297.1:0-7995 GCA_965654005.1 uncultured Streptomyces sp.
GTCCGCCACCGCGATGCATATCTCCACCCGACTGCTTTTCTAGGACGCGTGGCCCCCGCCGCGCAACCTGATCATCGTGTCAGTGAGACCTCCCCCACGGCCGCACGCCGAAACGTGCGTTGAAACACCTGTCGGCGGGATCTTCGCGGCCTCTGACACCATGGCTAGTGTGAGCTATTCGTACGAAGCCCCATTTTCGCAGACTCTTTTCGAGCGCGCGGCGGCCGTCACGCCTGGCGGCGTGAACTCTCCGGTGCGCGCCTTCCGCGCCGTGGGCGGTACGCCCCGGTTCATGGTGTCCGGCAATGGTCCTTATCTGACCGATGCCGATGGACGCGAATATGTTGATCTTGTCTGTTCGTGGGGGCCCATGATTCTGGGGCATTCCCACCCGGACGTGATCGCCGCCGTCCAGGAGGCCGTCGCACGCGGTACCTCCTTCGGTACGCCCGGTGAGGGCGAGGTCGCGCTGGCCGAGGAGATCGTCGCGCGCGTCGAGCCCGTCGAGCAGGTGCGGCTCGTGTCCAGTGGGACCGAGGCCACCATGTCCGCCATCCGGCTCGCTCGCGGATTCACCCAGCGGTCCAAGGTGATCAAGTTCGCCGGCTGCTATCACGGGCATGTCGATTCGCTGCTCGCCGCGGCCGGGTCCGGTGTCGCCACGTTCGCGCTGCCCGACACCCCCGGTGTCACCGGTGCCCAGGCCGGCGACACCGTCGTCCTTCCCTACAACGACCTCGACGCCGTCCGTGCCGCCTTCGCCGCCCACCCCGGCGAGATCGCCTGTGTGATCACCGAGGCCTCGCCCGGGAACATGGGTGTCGTGCCGCCGCTGCCCGGGTTCAACCAGGGGCTCAAGGAACTGTGCCGGGAGAACGGGGCCCTCTACATCTCCGACGAGGTCATGACCGGGTTCCGCACCAGCCGCGCCGGGTGGTTCGGGATCGACGGGGTCGCACCTGATCTCATGACGTTCGGCAAGGTCATGGGCGGTGGGTTCCCCGCCGCCGCCTTCGGCGGGCGGGCGGAAGTGATGGCGCACCTCGCGCCCGCCGGGCCCGTCTACCAGGCCGGCACCCTCTCCGGGAACCCCGTCGCCACCGCCGCCGGCCTCGCCCAGCTGCGGCTCCTCGACGACGCCGCGTACGAGAAGGTCGACGCCGTGGCCGACGAGATTCGTACGCTCGTCACGGACGCGCTCAGCAAGGAGGGGGTCGCCCATCAGCTGCAGAGCGCCTCCAACATGTTCTCCGTGTTCTTCATCGACCGGCCCGTGCGGAACTACGAGGACGCCAAGGCGCAGGAGTCCTTCCGGTTCACCGCCTTCTTCCACTCCCTTCTCTCCCAGGGCGTCTATCTGCCGCCCTCGTCCTTCGAGTCGTGGTTCGTCTCCACCGCCCACGACGAGCGGGCGATCCAGCGCATCGCCGACGCCCTTCCGGCGGCGGCCCGGGCAGCAGCGGAGGCCACCGCAGCATGAGTGACATCACCGTCGTCCACCTGATGAGGCACGGCGAGGTCGCCAACCCGGAGGGGATCCTGTACGGGCGGCTGCCCGGCTACCACCTCTCCGAGCTCGGCCGGCAGATGGCCGAGCGGGTCGCCGAGCACCTGTCGACGCGCGACATCATCCATGTCGTCTCCTCCCCGCTGGAGCGGGCGCAGGAGACGGCCACCCCGATCGCCAAGGCGCACGGGCTCGACCTCGCCACGGACGGACGGCTCATCGAGGCGGACAACGTCTTCCAGGGCAAGACCTTCGGGGTCGGGGACGGGGCGCTGCGGCGGCCCGAGAACTGGAAGCACCTCGTCAACCCGTTCAAGCCGTCCTGGGGCGAGCCGTACCTGGAGCAGGTCGTACGGATGATGGGGGCGCTGGACGCCGCCAAGGACGCCGCCCGTGGGCACGAGGCCGTGTGCGTCAGCCACCAGCTGCCGATCTGGATCGTGCGCAGCTTCGTGGAGAGGCGGCGGCTGTGGCACGACCCGCGCAAGCGGCAGTGCACGCTGGCGTCGCTGACGACGTTCACGTACCAGGGCGACAAGATCGTGTCCGTGGGGTACTCGGAGCCGGCCCGGGATCTGGTCCCGGCCCATCTCCTCGCGGGCGCCAAGCCGGTGAAGGGGAAGGACAAGGCCTTCGGGGCGTGAGCACCGCGTGCGCGGGGGGTGCTCGTACCTCTTGCGTTCGAGGGTGCGCGCACCTCATACGGCTTACGTCAAGGCGTACGCTTCGTAACGAAACGTATTCACTCCTTTCGAGTGACCGTATCTTCGTAAAATCCGCTACATGTAAGCGTGTTCCGCGGAACCCCCGTCTCTGTCGCGCCCTCTCATTGTGTGACCGCTGAGAGGGCGCTATGAGATGGGGACGGGATGCGGGAGATCGGCCGACGGGGACTGATAGGACTCGGGGCGGGGGCGGCGGCGGCGATGGGACTCGCCGCGTGCGGGACCCAGGGAAGTGACGGCGGGCGCCCCGGTCATGCTTCCGGCAACGGGGAGTCCGGCGGTCCCACGCCCACTGTCATCCCCATCGGTGACGGCTCCACCGCCCACACCGGCAAGCAGCCGAACCAGCCGGGAAAGCCGGTTCCCCTGGAGGCCGGTGAGACCCCGCCGCAGTTCGTGATCTTTTCCTGGGACGGCGCCGCAGAGGTCGGCAACGGCCTCTTCCCGCGCTTTCTCGACCTCGCCAAAGAGCACGGCGCGCACATGACCTTCTTCCTCTCCGGGAGCTATCTCCTGCCGGAGTCGAAGAAGCGCAAGTACCTGCCGCCGAACAACGCGCCGGGCGCCTCCGACATCGGTTATCTGACGGACGCGCACCTCCGCTCCACGCTGCAGAACGTCCGTCGCGCCTGGCTCGAGGGCCACGAGATCGGCACCCACTTCAACGGCCACTTCTGCACCGGCTTCGGCACGGTCGCCCACTGGACACCCAAGCAGTGGCTCAGCGAGATCCAGCAGGCCAAGGCCTTTGTCAAGGAGTGGAAGACCAACACCGGATGGCACGATCTGCCGCCGCTGCCCTTCGACTACGACAAGGAGCTGACCGGCGGCCGTACGCCCTGCCTCCTCGGCCAGGACAACCTGCTGCCCACCGCCCGTGAGCTGGGCTGGCGCTACGACGCCTCCTCGCCCGGCGGCCTGCAGCAGTGGCCCGTCAAGCGGCAGGGTCTGTGGGACTACCCGCTCCAGGCGGTCCCGTTCCCGGGGCACAGCTTCGAGGTGCTCTCGATGGACTACAACATGCTCGCCAACCAGTCGATCAAGACGACGAAGGCGCCCCCGTCCAACTACCCGGGCTGGCGCACCCAGGCGACGCAGGCTTACATCGCCGGATTTGAGCGGGCATACAGGACAAATCGTGCACCCTTCTTCATCGGCAACCACTTCGAGCACTGGAACGGCGGCATCTACATGGACGCCGTCGAAGCGGCGTTCAAGCACATCGCGCGCGAGAAGGAGAAAGGTGCCGACGTACGGCTCGTCTCCTTCCGGCAGTTCACGGACTGGCTGGATGTGCAGCGGCCCGAGATCGTCCGCAAGCTGCAGACCCTGAACGTGGGGCAGCAGCCGGCGGGCGGTTGGAAGGAGTTTCTCGCCGACTCCGGCAACAGCACGTCGAAAGACTCGTCGGGAGACCTGCCGGGAGCCCAGTCAAAGACCACCTGAAATGCGGTTTTCCGCCCGCAAGGGGGGTGCGCAAGATCCCCGGAACGGACATGCGAAACTTTTCACATGAGTGCCGCCTGTCGCGCCCCCCAGCGCCTGAACCGCACCAGTAGCCGCAGCCGCCGCCGCGTCGTCCTCGCCACCGCCGGGGCCGCCGTCGCGGCGCTCGTCCTGTCGGCCTGCGGGTCCGGCGGCACCTCGGGGGGCTCCGGCAACACCAACTTCATCACCGGCAAGGACGGCATCGACACCGTCAAGAAGGGCGAGCGGACCGCCGCCCCCGATCTGTCCGGCAAGACGGTCGACGGCAAGCAGGTCGACATCGCCGACTACAAGGGCAAGGTCGTCGTCGTCAACGTCTGGGGCTCCTGGTGCGCCCCGTGTCGCGCCGAGGCGCCGAACCTGGTCACGGTCGCCAAGGACACGGCCGCCAAGGGCGTGCAGTTCGTCGGCATCAACACGCGTGACACCAACACCCAGTCCGCCGTCGCCTTCGAGAAGGACTTCGGGGTCACCTACCCGAGCCTGTACGACCCCACCGGCAAGCTCATGCTCCGCTTCAAGAAGGGCACGCTCAACCCGCAGCTCATCCCGTCCACGCTGATCATCGACCGGGACGGGAAGATCGCGGCCCGCGCGCTGCAGGCCCTCAGCGAGGACAAGCTGCGCCAGATGCTCGACCCGGTCCTCGCGGAGAAGTGACGTGACCGGAGTGTCCATGCTGGCCGCGCTGACCGAGCGGAACGAGACGGTCCTGAACGGGGCCCTGCTGCTCGCCCTGCCGGTCGCCGTCATCGGCGGCCTCGTCTCGTTCTTCTCGCCGTGCGTGCTGCCGCTCGTCCCGGGCTATCTGTCGTACGTCACAGGCGTCACCGGAACCGACCTCGCCGAGGCCAGGCGGGGCCGGATGGCCGTGGGCGCCTCGCTGTTCGTACTCGGCTTCACCGTGGTCTTCGTCTCCGGCGGGGCGCTGTTCGGGTTCTTCGGCCAGACGCTGCAGGGTTACAAGGACATCCTGACCAAGGTGCTCGGCGTGCTCATGATCCTCATGGGCGTCTTCTTCATGGGGCTGATGCCCTGGTTCACCCAGCGCGAGTTCCGTTTCCACAAGCGGCCGGCCACCGGGCTCGCGGGCGCCCCCGTCCTCGGCGCGCTCTTCGGCATCGGCTGGACACCGTGCCTCGGCCCGGTCCTCTCCTCCGTGCAGACGCTCTCCTTCAACCAGGCGAGCGCGGGCCGCGGGGCCCTTTTGACCGTTGCCTACTGCCTGGGCCTCGGCATCCCCTTCGTGCTGACCGCGGTCGCCTTCCGCAAGGCCCTCGGCGCCTTCGGCTGGGTCAAGCGCCACTATGTCTGGGTGATGCGCATCGGCGGCACGATGATGATCGTGACCGGTGTGCTGCTGCTGACCGGCGTCTGGGACAGCCTGGTGCAGCAGATGCAGACCTGGTCCGACGGCTTCACGGTGGGGATCTGATTCATGAGCGACACACGGAGCACCGACGTGCACAGCGACGAGAACCCCCAGATCCTCGCGAACGGCAACGAGCCCGAGGTCCCTGCGAACGGTATTGAGGCCGACCTCGACGAGGCCGGCTCCCAGTTGTCCACCGCCCCCGTCGAGACGGCCATGCCCGGCTCCTTCGGCGGCTCCCGCGCCCCCGGCGCCAAGGGCTGGATCACCTGGACCGCGCGCGAGACGATCGGCTGGACCCGCTGGTTCTGGCGGCAGCTGACCTCCATGCGGGTCGCGCTGATCCTGCTCTTCCTGCTGTCCCTCGCGGCGATCCCCGGCTCGCTGATCCCGCAGTCCGGAACCGACGCGCTGAAGGTGCAGGACTTCATGTCCGCGCACAAGACGCTCGGCCCGATCTACGACAAGGTCGGGCTGTTCCACGTGTACAGCTCGGTGTGGTTCTCGGCCATCTACATCCTGCTGTTCGTCTCGCTCATCGGCTGCATCGTGCCGCGCACCTGGCAGTTCGTCGGCCAGCTCAAGGGCCGTCCGCCGGGCGCGCCCAAGCGGCTGAACCGGCTGCCCGCGTACGCGACCTGGCGCACCGACGCCGACCCCGAGCAGGTACGCGAGGCCGCGCTGAAGGTGCTCAAGCGGCGCCGCTTCCGCGCGCATGTCGCCGGGGACGCGGTCGCCGCCGAGAAGGGCTATCTGCGCGAGGCCGGAAACCTGGTCTTCCACATCGCCCTGATCGTGCTGCTGATCGCCTTCGCCTGGGGCCAGCTCTACAAGACCGAGGGCGACAAGCTGATCGTCGAGGGCGACGGCTTCTCCAACACCCTGACCCAGTACGACGACTTCAAGTCCGGCAACCTCTTCAACGACGACGACCTGGTGCCGTTCAGCTTCAACCTGAGGAAGTTCACCGCCACCTACGAGCTCACCGGCCCGAACAAGGGCACCCCGCGCACGTACCAGGCGGACATCACCTACAGCGTGGGCGCGTACGGCAAGGACAAGAAGACCACCGTCAAGGTCAACGAGCCCTTGCAGATCGGCGACGCGAAGGTCTACCTGGTCAGCCACGGGTACGCGCCCGTCGTCACCGTCCGCGACGGCAAGGGCGACGTCGTCTTCCACGACGCCGTACCGCTGCTGCCCATCGACTCCAATGTCACCTCGCAGGGTGCCATCAAGGTGCTGGACGGCTACCGCAACGCCCAGGGACAGAGCGACCAGCTCGGCTTCGCCGCGTTCTTCGTGCCGACCTTCGCGGGCGCCGGCAAGGGCGACATGTTCTCCCAGTTCCCCGCGCTCGACTTCCCGGTGCTCGCGGTGGCCGCATACCACGGGGACATGGGCGTCAACGCGGGCATCCCGTCGAACGTGTACCAGCTGGACACCAAGAGGCTGAAGCCCTTCACGGACTCCCAGGGCAACCTCGTCAAGGCCCGCCTGCTGCCCGGCGAGACCATGAAGCTGCCGGGCGGCAACGGCTCGATCACCTTCGACAAGGACGTCAGGGAGTGGGCCGGCTTCCAGATCGTGCAGCAGCCCGCCACCGGCTGGGCGCTCGGCGGCGCGATCGCGGCGATCTTCGGTCTGGCCGGCTCCCTGTTCATCCAGCGGCGCCGTGTCTGGGTGCGCGCGACGACCGGCGCCGACGGCGTCACCGTCGTCGAGATGGCGGGCCTCGGCCGCAGCGAGTCCGCGAAGCTCCCCGAGGAACTCGGCGACCTGGCCGCACTCGTCCACGACCAGGCACCGACGAAGACCGACGACGAACCGACCCGCGACGACGAACCGACCCGCGACGCCGAACCGACCCGCGACGCCGAACCGACCCCCGAAGAACCGACCCCCGACGCCGACCCCGTACAGGAGCCGGGCGCCGCAACCCCCGTACCTGCCGCCGAAGGGGCTCAGAACAAGTGACCCTCGCCACCGCCACCAACGAACATCTCGCGAACATCAGCAACACGCTGATCTACTCCTCGATGGCCGTCTACACCATGGCCTTCTTCGCGTACATCGCCGAATGGCTCTTCGGCAGCCGCAGCAAGGTCGCCCGTACCGCTGCCGCGCTCACCGCCGACGCCGAGAAGAAGGCCGAGGCGCCCGCCGTCACGGTCAAGCAGGCCGGGGGCACCGCGGTCCTCGAGCGACCGAAGGTCGTCACCCGCTCCGCGGCCGGCGCCCGTGACGTGCCGGACGGACCCGGCGCGCACGGCGGCGACCAACAGGGTGACCTCTACGGCCGGATCGCCGTGTCGCTCACCGTGCTCGCCTTCCTCGTCGAGCTCGCCGGCGTCGCCGCCCGTGCGGCCTCGGTGGAGCGGGCGCCGTGGGGCAACATGTACGAGTTCAACATCACCTTCTCCACGGTCGCCGTCGGTGTGTACCTCACGCTGCTCGCGCTGAAGAAGAACGTGCGGTGGCTCGGCCTCTTCCTCACCACCACGGTCCTGCTCGACCTCGGCCTCGCCGTCACCGTCCTGTACACCGCCAGCGACCAGCTCGTGCCGGCCCTCCACTCGTACTGGCTGTACATCCACGTCTCCACCGCGATCGTCTGTGGCGCGATCTTCTACGTCGGCGCGGTCGGCACGTTCCTCTACCTCTTCAAGGACTCGTACGAGAACAAGCTCGCCAACGGCGGCAAGCCCGGCGCCTTCGCCACCTCCGTCCTGGAGCGGCTGCCGTCCTCGGCGTCCCTCGACAAGTTCTCCTACCGCGTGAACGCCGCCGTCTTCCCCCTGTGGACGTTCACGATCATCGCGGGCTCCATCTGGGCGGAGTCCGCCTGGGGCCGCTACTGGGGCTGGGACCCCAAGGAGACCTGGGCCTTCATCACCTGGGTC
>CBFHCJ010000298.1:0-7992 GCA_965654005.1 uncultured Streptomyces sp.
CCGTTCCGGCACCGGCCCCCACCAGCAAGATCACGATCTACAGCTGGAGTATTAGAGCCCTCCTTAGGCCGGCCTACCAGGATCACCGTCGGCGTCCCGTGCCCCGGAATGTATGCCCCCGAGGTGTCGATGACCTCGGTGAGTTCGACCTTGTGCGCGAAGTAATCTTCGATGAGCTTCGTGCCGAACTCGCGCTTCATGAAGGAGTTCGCCGTGATCTGACCGACCATGCCGTAGCTGTCCCCATCGGCCCCGCTCTGCTTGGCCAGTTCGAAGAACCGCTGGGCGAAGGGGACGGACAGCGCGTACGTCCCCGCGCACGCGTCGTACAGCTCCCGGTACAACTGGTTGAGCTGCTTGTCCTTGACGGTGATGTAAGGCGGGTTGCCCACGACCACGTGGTAGCGCCCCTGCTCCAGGATCCCCGGATGCTCGTGCACGTCCTCCGTCGCGTACGAAAAGTCGGCCAGCGGGTCACCGGCTGCGCTGCCGTCCTCGTCCTCAAGGGCGAGCCCCAACTGCAGCTCCAGTTGCCGGTCCTTGATGAGCGAGTCGCCGACCGCGAGCTGGATGGGCCACTCGTAGCGCCGTGCCTCCTCGAAGGTCCGCATGCCGCTCGCGGCCATCGCCGCGACCAGGAGCCGGAAACGGGCCACTGCGACCGCGAACGGGTTGAGGTCCACCCCGTGCACCGAGTTCAGGGCCGCTCGCACCCGCTCGTAAGCGCCAACCTCGGGCCGCTGCTCCGCCCACATCCGTACCAGGCGTCGAAATGCACCGAGCACGAAGTGGCCGGACCCGCAGGTCGGGTCGATCATCTTCAGTTCTTCGAAGCCGAACTCCCGCACTGCCGGGGTCATCGTCCGGTCGAGGATGAACTCCTCCACGAACTCCGGCGTCTGCAGCAGCGCGTACGTCTTGCGGGCAGCCTCGCTCAGGTCCTGGTACAGGTCGCCCAGGAACCGGGTATCCCAGCCCTCGGTGCCGTCCTCGCTCAGCGGGTCACTGAAGTCGTGTACGAGGACCGGACCGCCAGCCCCTTCGTCCCCGCTGACCTCACTGGCGCGTTGCTCCCGCCAGAATGCGAGCAGCGCGCCGGCGCCGTCGTGCGACAGCGGGATCTGGTAGAGCGGGTTGTGATCACGATCGAAGAGCAGCCGCCCGGCCTGTCCGGCGCCCAGCTCGGTGAACGCCGTCTCCAGCCATCCGCGGTACGTCGGGTCGGCGTCCTTCTCCAGGTATTCCTCGAACCGCGCTTGGGCGGTCTCCCGCCCTGCCACGTCGGCGGAGGTGATGTAGGGCTCGGCGATCAGCCGATTGTCCTCGCTGAACCGCACGAAGACCGTGCCGAGGACCCAGGCCACTGCGACCTGGGTGATCCGCTCGCCGAGCCAGGCGTTCCACGTCGCCGCCGTACGGCCCAGCCTCCGGGCCTGCTCGTACTCACCGCGCAGTCGCGTTCCGACCTCGGGGACGGCTTTGACCTGCTGCTCAAGGTCGGTCTCTGCCGCCTTGACCTGTTTCTGCAGGTCGGCGAGGAGGCTCTGGCGGTCGATCACGAACGGCTCCAGTCGGGAATGGGAGAGGACGGAGAAGAGCAGGTTAGAAGGGGAAGACAGGTCAGGCGTCCGGCTCGAGGTGTTTGCGCGCGACCCAGGCGTCAGGCACAACGATCCACTCGTCGAACCCCGCCTGGTACGGAACACTCTGCCCGGCCAACCGCGGCGCCCGTGCCGGATCGGACTGGGCGACGAGCAGCCACAGCGGGCTGCCGCCCTGCCGAGCCTCCTCCGCGAGCCGCCCGAGCAGGTCGAGCGCGTCGTAGCGGGCCAGCACCGCAGTGTCGGTGAGCAACAGCGGACCATCGGCCTCCGCCAGCTGCTCCCGCAGCCGCGGCTCGATCCGCCCCCACGCCTTGTCGGTGCGTATGCGCAGCTGCTGGTGAGCTCGGCTGCCCGGCTCGGCGGCGTCCGCCTTGAGGACGGTCTCCCAGGTCGGTCGGGCAGCCTCGCCGACCACGCCGCGCAGTTCGGCCACGAACAGTCCGGTCACCGACACCGGCCGAGCCCTGTATGGCTCGCCGGCCAGCCGCCGCACAGCGTCCTCGGCCCGCCGCTGGGGCACGGTCAGGACCCGGAAGCCGTCCTGCCGCGCCGAGTGCATAAGTCGCTGCTCAGCCTTGACGGCAGCGGCGACGGCCGCGTCCGCATCGTACTGGGTGGGGGCGGAGCGGCGAGCCGCCGAGGCACCCCAGCTCGCCGAGGTCAGCCCGGCAGTGGCGTCCCCGGAGGGGCGGTCCGGGATGAGCCGGAGCACCTTGTCGTAGCGGGTGGCCAGTTTCAGCTCGAAGCCGGCCTGCTTCAGGGCGCGGACCAGGGCGCTGCCCGTGGGCAGCTCGCGCGGCGCCAGCGGATCGGTGCCCAGGTCGGGGAAGCGGGTGGCGACCCGCTTGTGTAGCGCGTCCACCGTCAGGCCCGGCTGCCGCTCCTCCTCGACGCCCGGCTGCACGGCGACCACGCCGGCCTGGGTGATCCGCAGCGCACGCACCAGGTCCAGGTCGCGCGGGTAGATCTCCAACCGCGGGGTGAGCGCGGCCCTGGTGGAGGCGGCGACCGCGATCTCGGCCGTGCGCCGCTCGTCCCAGCCCAGGCTGCCCGGTGGCCGTCGCACCGCGTCCAGCTCGGTGAGGACCGTGCTCGCCGTCGGCAGGGACTCAAGCGCCGCGAGCCGGTCGGCCCGCATGCCCAGGTTCAGCGCGTACTCCTGCAGGGCGGGCAGCGCCGGGGTGTCCGGGCCGTCCACGTCCTCCCGGACATCCAGGGCGAGCAGGCCGAGTACCGGATCGGCGCCCTTGGGCATGCGGGCGTGGAAGTAGCGGAAGAGCGGCGGGGACTCGTTGTCGTAACTCTCTCGTTCGACCACCGCACGCAGCAGCGACAGGGCGAGTGCACGCCGGTTGCGCCGCTCCACGTGCTGGGTGCCGCGCCGGGCGATGAGGGCGTCGGCGAGTTCCATCACCGGGGCCACCCGGCCGCGCTCAGCCAGGAGCTCCACGACCTGCTCACGCAGCAGCCCCAGGGCCGCGTCCTTGTACCAGCGCTCGCGCGCCTTCTTCACAATCTGCGGGATCCGGCCCGCGGTCAGGCCCACCGCATCGGCGACGTCCCGCTGCCGGACCCAGGCCAAGCCCCCGGGCAGCGTGCCTGTCTCATCGGGCAGCCGCAGCAGCAGCCGGATTGCTTCGCGCTCCTTGGCATTGGAGCGGGCACTACCGCTGGACGGCTTCGGTACGAGACGGGCGGCGAGCGCGTCCAGGCTCAGGCCGCCCAGCACCTGCGGGTCGGCGCCGTCCCCGTCAGCGGCGACCGACTCTGCGACCGCCCGCTCCAGGTCGGAGAGCTCCTGGCCCGCCGCCTTGCGGGCCTCCGCGCTGAGCGGCGCGGGAGCCGCCTTGCCCAGGCGTGCGTTCCACTCCTTCTGCCGGCGCTGGATCTCCTCCCGGGTGCGCGAGCCCATGCCCGGCGCGGTGAGGAACTTCTTCGCCGAGTATTCCAAGACGTCCCCGACGGTGTTCAGCCCCATCGCGAACAGCTGCGACTGCGCTGCGACCGTCAGACCCGCCACCGACAGCGGTGTGTTCCGGTCGGCGCGCTCGGCCTGCTGGTCGCGGACCTGCTCGGCAGAGACGTCGTCGTCCTCCCGCCCGATCCGCGGCTGCGCCGCCGACCCCGCAACCGCGTCGGTGCCGCCCTTCGCCCCGCGCCCCGACTTCTCACCGTGACCGGTGCTCGGCGCCGTCGTCTGCTGTGCGTCCAGGAAGATCCGCTGCCAGGCACGCTCCATCGGCTTGAGATCCGGGAAGCGGTCCTTCACATCCCGGGCCAGCGCCTTACGGAAGAACGCCACCAGGCCGTCCCGGACGGCCGGCTCAAAGGCGTCTGCCGCCAGCTGCGGGTACGGCCACTCCTTCGCATCCGTCTGCCGGGCCGTGACCGAGCCGTCACCCCAGCGGGGCAGCTCGTTCGACGCCATCTCATGCAGCGTCACGGCCAGCGCATACCGCTCGGCGTGCCCGTCGTACGAGCCGCGCGTGATGACGCCCACGAACGGGTCGAGATAGCCCTCGGTGCCCGCCTCGATCTCCTTCGCCGGGTACCCGGCGAGCGAGAAGTCGATCAGCACCAGCTGACGGGTGCCGTTGGGGCGGACCCGGATCGCGATGTTGTCCGGCTTCAGATCCCGGTGCCAGATCCCCTCCGCCTCCAAGTGCTCCACAGCACCGAAGAGGTACTTCCCGTACGCCTCCAGCTGGTCCATGCCCAAGCGGCCGTTGTCCCGCAGCTGGCGGGCAACGGTGTCCTCCCTGCGGCGCGGGCCCTTACTCGCACTGCCGTCCTGGTCCTTCAGCTCCCGGCTGTCGCCCACGTACTCCAGGACCAGGACCCGGCGCCCAGCCAATGTCAGGGGCTGCGGCTCGTACAGCGAAATGATGCTGGAGTCCCTGTGGATCCGGCCCAGGACCTCCGCCTCACGATCCAGGACAGCATGCTTGGCCTCGCTCAGCGCGACCTTCAGCACTGCCACCGGCAGGCCGCCGCTGCGCCGAGGCTCGCCCTCCAGATCCCGCACCAGGAAGGCCCGCGCGGTCGAGCCTGTACCGAGGCGGCGCACGACCTCCCAGCGTCCGGCCAGTACGTCCCCTGCCACGGCCTCCAGCGGGTCCTTCTCCGGCTCGGATCTTTCCTCGCCCACGCCTGCGGCTGAACCGTCGTCCCCGCCCGCGACTGCAGCCGCATCCCCGCCGCCCGGGACCTCCTCGACGAATGCCTGCTCGACGTACTCCAGCATCTCCAGGAAATCGTCGACCGTGGACAGACGCCGACCCGGTTCGTACGCGGTGGAAGCCTCCACCAGATCGTCGATGTCCGGATTGAGACCGTCGACGAGCGCGCTGGGACGCAGACTCTCGCCGGCCTCCAGACGTGCCATGACCTCGCTCTGGCTCGCGCCAGGCGCTTGCCCGGTCACCAGCAGATACGTGAGCACGCCGAGCCCGTACACATCGAGGCGCACCGGATCGGCCTTCGGAATCCTCAGCTCCGGAGCCAGATAGGGATCAGCCTGCTCGGCGACATGGAACCCCGTCACGTTAGTCGGAGCCAGGGTCAGCGGCCGGCCGCGGCTGGAGCTTTGCCCAGTGGCGATCTGCCAATCCGCGATCTGCGTCCACGGACGCAGCCAGCGCTGCTCCTCGCCGAGCTCCCGCCCGATTGGACCGCGGTCGCGCGGAATCACATGCACCGCGTGCGCCGACAGCGTGCGGTGGTGGACCCGCCGGGAGTGCGCGGAGCGCACCGTCTCGGCAAGCTGCCGCACCAGCGCGAGGCGCCCCTGCAGATCGAGACCCTCACCGTGCTGGACCAGGTAATCGTCCAGGCGCAGCGTTTCCGGGTGGTAGTCGAAGAGGATCGCGGGCCCGGCGGGATGCCCCGACGGCAGATAATTCTTCAGCTGTACCGCACCGGGATGACGAAAACGGCTGAGTACCGATGCCTCGCGGGCGGCGGCACGCTCCACCGAGCGCCGCTCGTCGTCGGAGGCACCACGTTCACTGAGGAAGACCCGCACCCGTGCCAGATCGTGCAGCTGGGAATGGCGTCCCAGATAGTCGGCCCAGGACGGCCCGGAGTCGAACGCCTTCGCCTCCAGGAGGTAGGAGCCCACCTCGTACTGGCGGCGGATCGGTGCGATACGGAGCTTTTTCAGGGCTGCATCGACAAAGCGGGATGCCTCGGCTGTGATCTGGTAGCGGGCGTCTCCCGGCGGCACGGCCAGCATCTCCACCAGCTGCTTGACCGTGAACACGCCGTTCATGTCGGCAGCCGGAAGGTTCACCTGAAGCTTGTCGTCCGTGAAGCAGACAGCCTCACCCACCCAGATCTTCGTTCGGTGCGCGGGCCGACCGGAGACGCCGTTGATCAGGCCCGACAGCTCCTTGGCCTTCCGGTTCGCCAGGTGCAGCGGGTTGCCGTGCCGACGGCTGGTCCCGCTGGGCGTGGTCTGCACCCAGTCGTTGCCGCCGCCGTGGACCGAGCCGTGCCAGTCCTTCAACTCGACCAGGAAGACCCCGGCCGGCGCTACCACCAGAAGATCGACCTCACGGACGTGCCCGCTGTTCGCGGTGAACATGAAGTTCGTCCAGGCACGCCACGGCTCCTCATCCGGCAGACGCCGGCGGATCGCCTCAAGACCACGGCGCTCGTGCTCATACTCGGACTCGGTGACCATCGTCCACCGGTCTTCCAGCATGCGGCTCCCCGTCCGTGTCTGTAAGCCTGCCGTAGTTCCTGCCGCTGCGTTCAGGAAGCACAGCTCAACCCTCGGACCGAATCCTAAAGGGTGTCACTGACATCAAGAGCGGCCTGAGCGTGCTACGACCGAGGCCGCGGAATCCCAGACCTGGCGTCGATGGAACGGGGCAGAGTGCGCCGCGAACGAATGTGCGCGGGATCGCTGGTTTGACCAACCGGCGATCCCGCACTGTGTTGCCCCGCTCGTGTGCGCCAATGCTCAGCGTGAACGGCTGACGGCTGGGTCGGCCGTAAACATGGGCGTGGCCGGCGGACTGGTAGCGAGGCTGGTCCTGTGTTCGCGGCCCGCAGGCTGTGCCTGGCGCGTGCCGGTCTCGTGGGCGAGGGTTTCGGAGAGATCGGCCAGCAGCGAACTCGGGGTATGCGGGGACGCGGTGATGGCCCAGATGGGCCGGTCCGGTCCGGGGCCGGCCCAGACGGTCCAGGTGGCCAGGTTCTGATTCGGGTGTTGTGCTGTGAAGGCGTCGAACTGGACGCCCACGTTCCCGTCGGGGGATGTCCAGCGGATCCATCGCCCGTCCACGGTGTGCTTCCATCCGGCGTCGGAGAGCGGCTGGGTGGCCGCGGTGACCCTCTTCTCGTCCACCGGGACGCCGGTGGTCGTGTCCCAGCCGTCGCCGTCGGCGAGGTGATTCAGAAGTTCCGCTATCACCGGGGCGGGGGTGGCGCCGGTCGCGGTGAGGACCCACATGCGGTCGGAGACGGGCGTCTCGTAGGCGGCTACGGTCCACGCGGTCTCGTGGGCCGGGGTCTCGTGGACGCGCTCGATGCGCAGGGTCTGCGACTCGTGAATGACGTGGGTTGTCTCGTCGGACCAGGTCCGCCACTTCTCGAACTCGCCGTGCCTGTCGAGGAAGGAGTCGAGGAGGGCGTCGTGGTCGCCTGCATCGGCCAGGTAGACGGGGACGGTCTCCGGCTCCGGGCGGTGAGGCCCGGGTTTCGCTGCGCCGAGGTCCAAGGTGGCGCGGGCCTCGACGGCGGCGCGCTCGGCGTCGGTCAGGGGTGCCGGACCGGGGCGCATGTCGGTGCCGTGGATCTTCTCGAAGGCGAGCAGGGCCTGGGCGGGTGAGTCGAAGGTGTCGGCGACCTGGCGCAGGTGGTCCTCGCCGTGGAGGTAGACGGACTTGCCGTTGCGGCCGAGGTACGTGCCGACCGCGACGGTGGTGTGGCCGTCGTGGGCGTGTGCGTGGATGAGGAGATGGCCGTAGCGGATGTCGTCGTGGATCTTCTGCGCCTGGTTGGAGACCTCGCGGATCTCGCTGCGGGTGCACCACGGCATCGGATAGTCCGCCCAGGTCCATTCCTCGTCCATGGCCTCCCGGAGTCGAGGGGTGATTTTGACGGTGATGCCGCCGGCGGACAGGTGATTGGCTGCATCCTCAGCCCAGTAGGGCTCCTCGTGGTCGATGCGAGCCAGGACCAGGACGTTGTCGGCGAGGACGGCCCAGTCGGCTGCCTCCAGAGACATGAGAGCGATGCGGGCCTGGCTGCCAGTCAGGACAGCGGACACGGCGCTGGGATGGGTTGGGTGGGTGTCGAGGCGGACGTGAGCGTCGATGGAGGTAGTCACGTTAGGTGTCGTCTCTTCTGCCGGTGGCCGGGCCTTCGGGTCCGGCCACCG
>CBFHCJ010000299.1:0-7956 GCA_965654005.1 uncultured Streptomyces sp.
GGAAGGGAGAAGGTGGCGATGTCAGGGATGGACTACGCGGCGCTGTTCGCCGCCACACCGAGCCCCTATCTGGTGCTGGCCCCCGACCTGGTGATCGTGGAGGTCAACCAGGCCTATCTGGACACGACCAGGCGGACCCGGCAGGACCTGATCGGACAGCACATCTTCGAGGCCTTCCCGGACAACCCGGCCGACCCCGAGGCCGACGGGGTGCGGAATCTGAACGCCTCGCTGCACCGGGTCCTGATCTCGCGGCAGCCCGACACGATGGCGCTGCAGAAGTACGACATACCCGTCATGGGGCGGCCCGGCGCGTTCGAGGAGCGGTGGTGGTCGCCGGTCAACACTCCGATCCTCGGACCCGACGGGAGCGTGGCGTGGATCATTCACCGGGTGGAGGACGTGACCGCGTATGTGCAGACCCATGGCAGTAGGAGTGACGGGCGGCTGTCCAAGCAGTTCACCGAGCGCGAGGCCCTGGAGGCCGAGCTGTATGCGCGGGCGCGTGAGCTGCAACTGCTGAACGACGAGCTGCGGCAGGCCCACACCCGTGAGCGACAGGTGGCCGTCACGCTGCAGGAGGCCATGCTCCAGGCGCCCGACCTTGCCCGGCACGAGGACGTGGCGGTGCGCTATCTGCCCGCCACCGGTTCGCTGAACGTGTGCGGCGACTGGTACGACTTCATCGATCTGTCCGACACCCGCTTCGCGGTGGCGGTCGGCGACGTAGTGGGCCACGGTCTGGAGGCCGCCGCCGTCATGGGAATGCTCCGCAGCGCGCTGAGCGCGGCCATCCGGGCGCTGGAGCGGCCCGCCCAGGCGCTGGAGGTGCTTGGCCTCTACGCCAGGTCGATCGAGGGCGCGCTCAACACCACCGCCGCCAAGGCGATGGTGGACACACGCAGCCATTTGATCATCTACAGCAGTGCCGGTCATCCACCCCCGGTCCTGGCCCACCCCGATGGCACGTGCGATCTGCTCGACCAGGCCACCGACCCGCCGCTGGGCGCGCGGCCCCAGCACCTACCGCGCCCGCAAGCCGGTCAGACGTACTCCCCCGGAGACACCCTCGTGCTCTACACCGACGGACTGATCGAACGCCGGGGCGAGCACATCGAAGCAGGCCTCGCCCGTCTGACCGAAGCCCTCGGCCGCTTCAGCTCTCTCGGCCCGGAACGCATGGCCGACGCGCTGCTGGCCGAACTCGGCGTGGCGGGCGGCGCGCGTGACGACATCGCCCTGGTCATCGTGCGGCTGTGAGGCCGGTGTCCGCGGGCCTTCGCGTGAGGGCCGGTGTCCGCGAGGTCCTCCGCGTGAGGGCCGGTGTCCGCGAGGTCCTCCGCGGAGCGCCGGTGCTGCCTGCCGCGGCCCCGCCGACTGCGTCGCGTCCGACGGGAGTTCCCTGACGTTCCTGGGAGTGACAGGGACACGCACTCGCTTCAGGGCACCGCCTCCTCTCCCCGCGGACGGTCGGTAACCGTGTCGATGAGTGCGTACCGGGTACTCAAGGAGGGCACGGAGGCCTCCCGCAACTGGACGGCACCGGGCCGCCGACTGCTCGGTCCGGTGCATGGAGTGGTCATGACGCAGCACGGGGAACACGTGACTCCTGCCCAGGCAACCCAGCCACCGGAGCGGCACCTGCCCCCTGACCACAGCCAGGCGATTCTGGAGGCGACCAAGCGGGTCGGTGCGCTCCTGAAGAAGAAAGAGCACGCGTTCGCGCTGGCCGGAAGCGTGGCCGTCTATGCGCACGGCGGAAGCGAGAACCTGCAGCACGACGTCGATTTCTGTGTGCGGCCCGACGACGCGGAAGCCGTGGCGGCCACGCTGAGCGAAGCCGGCCTGAGCGTCTACCGACCACCGGAGGACTGGCTGCTGAAGGCCAAGTGTTTCGACCAGGACATCGACGTCATCTTCGAGCTCGCGCACCGGCCCGTCAGCACGGACATGCTCGCCCGAGCGGAGGAGCTCCCGGTCGCCTCGGTGCGCATGCCCGTGCTGGCGGCCACCGATCTGCTGTGGAGCCTGATCTCCGCCTTCTCGGAACACCACTGCGACTTCGGCGCGGTCCTCCCCGTCGCACGCGCGCTGCGCGAGAAGGTCGACTGGGAGCGAGTAAGACGGGACTGCGGGGACGAGCCCATGCCTGCCGCCTTCTTCTTCCTTCTCGAACGCCTGAACGTGATCGCCCCGCAGAAGGGGATGCCATGAGCCGGCACAGCGGAGAGCGGACACCGGCCGGTGCCTCGGCCGCTTCGAACACGGATTACCGCGTCGCCCATCTCCTGGAGCACCTCGCCGCCGGGCACCCCGGCGAGCTGGGCGTTCGGGCCGAGGTCCGCGGCGACGCGGTGCTGCTGACCGGCACCGTCGCATCGGTGCGGTGCCGCGAGGAGATCCTCGCAATCGTGCACGAGGAACTGGCCGGAGTGCCGGTCCACTGCGACCTCGTGGTCGCCAAGGCGTCTTCGCCCGACCACGCGGAGGAGCTCACATGATCCGGGTGGCAGCCGTCGGAGACATCCACATGGGACCCGAGAGCCAGGGCGTGCTCCGTCCCGCGTTCGAGACCCTGCCCGAGAGCGCCGACCTGCTGCTCCTGGCCGGGGACCTCACCCGCCACGGCACACCCGAGGAGGCCCGGGTGGTGGCGCGCGAGATCCAGGACCTGGCGGTTCCCGTCGTGGCGGTGCTCGGCAACCACGACCACCACGACGAGCGGCCGGAAGAGGTGGCGGCCATTCTGGAGAACGCGGGTGCACGGGTCCTCGAAGGGCGGGGAACCGTCGTGGTCACCGGTGACAGGCGCGTGGGTGTGGCCGGTACCAAGGGGTTCGGCGGCGGCTTCGTCGGCCGCTGCGCCGGGGAGTTCGGCGAGCCGCTGATGAAGGAGTTCGTGCGGTACTCACGCCGCTGCGCCGACGCCCTGCGCGAGGCTCTGGAGCAGTTGGACGAGCAGGGCTGCGACGCTCGTATCGCCCTCACCCACTTCTCCCCGGTACCGGAGACGCTGGCCGGTGAACCTCTGGAGCTCTATCCGTTCCTCGGCAGCTACCTGCTGGCCGAGGCGATCGACACGGCGGGCGCGGACCTCGCGGTGCACGGACACGCGCACGCCGGCACGGAACACGGCATGACCAGCGGCGGCGTCAAGGTGCGGAACGTCGCACAGCCGGTCATCGGGAGGGCCTTCAGCGTCTATCACCTGCGGGTACGCGAGCCGCTGGAGGCCGGCGCGGGTCAAGGCGCGGGCCTCTGAGACCCCCGGCTTCGCACAGTGCCCGGCACGGCGGGGCTGGTCGAACGATCGGAGGGTGACACCGCCCCGGGCCGCGTGACCAGGGTCTCCCGACGTCTGGGGTTCGGAAACCCGGACATCCCTGATAAGACATTCCTGATAAGACATCTTTGACGAGAATGTCGAACTACTGCCCGGTTTCAATCGAGGAACGTCCGCTCATGGTCCACGAGAACACCCACGACCATCACATATTCGAAATGGACCTCACCCTCGACGAAGCGCGTCGGCGAGCGGAGTTCCTCGCGGCGATGGGACCCCACTGGGACCCGGCCACGGCGCTGGAAGGGGAGAACGCGGCGTACCGCCTGCTCTACTCCGACCTGGACGACCACCAGCGGCAGATCTACGACCGCCTCGTGGCCGCCGGAGTACTGCCCGCCGGCCTCGGTGACGGCTCCGACATGGCGTGACTCTCGGCGCCCTGCTGGAAACCGTCCGTCTGGCCCTGGACCGCCTCGGGCAGGGGACGCAGCAGCTGCGGCGGCGGGTGCGCGTGGTCCTGTCCGCGGCCGACGGCCACCGCGGAGGCCGGACGGACTACGAGCGTGCCGAGCCGGCCCGCCGGGAGGCCGAGTCGGACTACGCCGAGCCGCTCGGCCACCTGGAGGCCGCCCGCCGTACGTCCGGGCCATGGAAGAGGCCCTTGGTGCCACAGAGCAGGAGATCCTCGCCCGCGAGGCCGAGGCGAAGCGTCGCCTGGACGCCGTGGGGCGCCGACTCCCTCGTGCACGAGGGGACATGGGCGGCACTTGGCGGGAGGCGGCCCTGCGGGAGCGCGCCGACCACCACATGGAGACCCACATGACTCTGCGTGAACTACGCACGCCGAGCCTGAAAATGCTGCCTGGCACCCGAGTCCATGAACGCCCTGGGAATCGCCCTGCACGAGGAGGCGGCGCCGGTACCGGTCGGTGGCCACGACATGGAGTCCTTCGCCCTCGATGTCGAACAGGACCCCGCCGAGCATCGGCAGCTCCGGGTCGGTACTGGCGGCGAAACGGACCGAGTCCAGTGCAGCGGCCAGTTCCGGCGCGGAGACGGACACCTGGACGGTCGCGGTGCGGAGCGAAGTCATGGGGTTCTCCCTGTGGTCGAGTTGTGCTCGGAGCGTGGAGAACTCACCGCGGGCATCGGACAGTCCCAGCTCGAGACGGCGCAGGAGGAGGTACAGGCCGGTGCGCACGCCGTCGAAGGCCCGTGCAGCACCGCGGTGCGGATGCCGGAGGACCACAGCACGCAGGCGTCGGCGCAGTCGGGGTCCGGGTGGGTCAGCGCGCTGACGGCGGTTGCTGCCTCGGCCATCGCGGCGGCGTCACCGAGGTGGGCGAGTGCGACGATGCCGGTGCGCATCAGCGAGCCGTTCCCGGCGCTGCGGTCGTTGCCGGCGGTGAAGCCACGGGCTGCCTCCAACATCGCCGCGCCCGGTGCTCCGGAGGCTCGGCCTGCGGCGTTCAGGACGGCGCGGGTCTGGGAGCCGACGTCACTGGCGTCATCTTTCACCCAGCGCCGGAAGTTGCCGGCGATCGCGTCGAGAGTCTGGGCGGCACGCAGATCGGCTCCGGTCGCCGCCACCTCGGCGATGCAGACCTGCATCTGGGTGTCGTCGGAGTACTCGCCGGGCTCGTACGGTCCCAGGCCGCCGCCGATCATCTGCGGCTGCTGGTCGTGACGCAGCGTCGCCTGGAACTCGTACGGCACGCCCAGCGCGTCGCCCACGGCCGCGCCGAGCAGTACCCCGGCGGCCCGGTCGGTGCTCTGCGCGTCCAGGCGGGGGTTCGGTATGAGTGCGCGGGCCATGGGGACTCCATACGATGCGGCCGCGCGCGGCAGGCGGGCCGGTCGGGTGGTAGTGGTCGTGTCTGGGGGCAGCAGATCCCGTTCGAGGGGCAACCGGGAGGGCCGCGGGGACAGTGTCAATCCCCGAAGGAAACGAACTCTCGGTGACCGACGCTGCGTCAGCTTGGCACAGCAGCCCGATTATCGTCAATCAGACGATAGTTGGCGGTGTTATCGCAGATCCTCCACATGGTCGTCGACGAGAGGGGCCGTCGACTCCGACGAGTTCACCTTCGGTCGTCGCGGGTGCCTCCAACCGGTGGTTCCCGCCCACCCTCAGCGCGCTCGCGCTGCCCAAGGGGCAGGGAGGTGACATCGACAAGCTGCTCGACGACCACTGGCCGGAACTGGAGAAGGTCGAGGGCCCGAGCGAGCTCGCCTTCATGGCACGTCTGCCCCAGTTCGGATTCGGCCGTGAGCTCCGAACCCGTGTCAGCAGACGGTGCCGGCCGACTACATCGAGCGGCACGAACTCGATGACCGTCACCGCCGTCCCACCGGCGCCCACCGCCCTCCTCGGTTCCGGTCCCGCCGACGCCGGCACCACCAGCGATCCCCGCCGAACTCGAAGCCGTCCTGAAACGGATGCGGTTCCCCTACCTGCGCGAAGCAGCCCCGGACGTGCTGGCCACCGCCTGGTCCCAACGCTGGGACCCCGCCGACATCGGCATGCTGTCCTGCGGACAGGCCGCCGCCGAAGCGTTCTACCGCCTGACGACGCCGCCTACGAACGCCGCTCGGTGATCGTGACCTCGAACCTTCATCCTTCGGGATTCGATTCGATCATGCCGAAGACGCTCGCCGCCGTCGACCGGCTCCTGCGCCACGCGCACGTCGTGCTGACCGAAGGCTCCTTGCTGAGGCTGACCCGGGCCGCCAGCGGCCAGGGCGTCGTCCCCCTCAGTCGGACCGCGACGCTTCCCGCAGCTCGACGTACTCGATCACCGCACCGTCCGCATGGCGCGCGGTCAGGTTCCGGCCGGTGGGCACGTCCTTCGGCCCGGAAAGGACCTCAGCACCGTGCGTACTCAGTACCCGCTCGGCGTCCACGAGGTCGTCGACCACAACAGTCGCCTGGACGCTTCTGAACGGGGCAAGCGCCTCCGGGGACCCGGCAACAACGAGGAAGTCGCCGATGGCCGCCAGTTCCAACTCGCCATAGGAAAAACGCCGACGCGGGTCACAGCCCGTGAGCTCGGTCAGGAGCGGCAATGCCCGGTCAAGGTCGTCCACATACAACCGGGCGCTGGTCTTGAGGATCTTCATACCGTCAACGGTAGAAGAACACCACCCGGGGGCCGTCACCCACCTCTGCGCGATCGGTCTGCCCGGCCATTCGAGGGATGAAGAGTCACACCGGACAGGGAGATCACGCGTCCGCCCGCAGGGAGCCGAAATGTCCGCCCGCAGGGATTTGGGGGGCTCTGGCGCGGGTTCCGTGATGGCCCGGAGCGGATCTTCATGGTTGGAGCGGTACGCGCTTTCGCAGGAGGTCGGCCTTGCGGAACGTCAGCTCCGGGATCTGCTCGGCGAACGTGCGCCGCGGACAGTCGCCGTTGTCGCAGAAGAACCGGCGTATGCCCTCAGGTCCGGCTGGCAGGGTTGCGGGAATGTCCCGGCTGCACCTACCGACACCTGATGGCGCGCCAGGAAAGTCAGCGTTCAGCCGACGCGAGTCCTGAGAGACCCGGGGAAAGCTGACCGAACATGCGAATGGTTGTACGCTTCGCAGGCTGCCCTTGACCTGCAAAAAGCAGGCAGGGAGCAGACAAATCGGGAGTTTCTCCGTGTTTCGTACCATGTTCAAGTCCAAGATCTAGCGTTTGGGTGTTTCCGCAGGTCAGAGCGCTGATCGCGGCCTCCAGGTCAGCAAAAGGTCAGCATTGGGCCGGCCGGTGTCCGGCATGCTGACCTGCACCTGTGGCAGGGGCCTTCTGCGCCGCCCATCGCCCTGCTCGGAAGGCTTGATACGTGGCTCGACAGCTCGCCCGTGGGATGGGGTCGTTCTTCAAGGAGTGCGGTTGTTCCAGGCCGACCCGCTGCCAGCACCCGTAAGCAGGGCGATCGGTATCAGCGGCGCGAGCGACCGTCACCGAGGTGCGCTCGGGCGAGGCGGAGCTGAGCCGGATCACCGGCGCCAAGGCTCCCTCCGGGATCCCACTCGACGGCGGGCCCGCCGTCCCCCGGCCCAAGAAGACCAACGCTCCCTTCCGCGGCCTCGGCACCAGCGAGGACACCGGCGCCGGCGGCAAGTCCCGAAAAGCGGGCGAGGCCCGCAAGCTCGCCGAGGCCCGCAAGGCCGCTCTCGTGCGTCGCAACGGCTGAGA
This sequence comes from uncultured Streptomyces sp., assembly GCA_965654005.1. Taxonomy (GTDB): domain Bacteria; phylum Actinomycetota; class Actinomycetes; order Streptomycetales; family Streptomycetaceae; genus Streptomyces. The sequence goes on from CBFHCJ010000299.1 coordinate 7,468, forward strand.
GTCGTTGCCCTGGCAGCCTGGCCACGGGATCGACAACCCTCGGCCCGGCCCGAAGCCGTCCTGTGCGCCTCACCTACGAAGTCGACGCCTTTGGCCGCGAGAGGGATACCCGCCGAAACGGAGCAGGATGACGTTGCAGGCGCCTCGCACTGCGCCCAGCATGACAAGCTGTGCTTGCCCACCCCCGAACCCAGGAGGTCACCATGATCGCAGAGCCCGTATCTACGGAAGGTTCGGAGCCGGCTGCCCCCGAGACGTCCCCTCTGGAGCCGGACAGCGACGGCAACTACGACCTCAAGCGCAAGTTCCGCGAAGCCCTGGCGCGCAAGCGCGGTGCGCAGGCGGACGCCGCTGATATTGCCGCCAAGTCCGATGCGTCGAAGGTGCGTTCGGCGCACGGCCCGGCTGCGAGCCAGCGGTCGTTCAGGCGCAAGAGCGGCGGCTGAGTCGATGAGTCCCGCGATCTAACCGCTTCACCGGCACTCGCGC
>CBFHCJ010000300.1:0-7916 GCA_965654005.1 uncultured Streptomyces sp.
GCGGAGACGCTCGCGACGGTCAACCACCTGTCCCTCGTCGGTCTGCACCGCAGCCTGCGCGGGGCCCTGCCGGGCCACGTCGCGGCCGTCGAGGTCACCTCCTCCCCGGGTTCGCGCCGCCTGGCCGACGCCCTGCGCCGGGTGGGCGCCGGCCAGGCCGCGACGCGTTTCTACGACGAGCACGTGGTGGCGGACGCGGTCCAAGAGCAGGTGGTACGCCACGACGTGGTCGGCGGGCTGCTGGAGAGCGAACCCGGGCTGGAGGCGGACGTCGTGTTCGGCATCCGGGCCACCGGCTTCCTCGAGGACCGGCTCGCCGCCCACTTCCTCAAGGCCTGGCGCGGCGGACACAGCGCCCTGCGCACCCGGGTACCGCATCTGTGACCGAGGCCCGTTTCACGCAGACCGGGAACTCGCCGGGACAGGCCCAACAGGCCCAGTCGGCAGGCACCTCGCGAAGGGTCGCGGGCGGCACACAGCCGAACGGGTGCACCGCCCGGAGCGCGCGAGTGTTTCGCGCCGAGGGAGCACTCGGGCCGCGATCCAACGGCAATGCATGGCAGGGAGCGGCCGGCGAGAGACGGCGGAAGGAGGCGTTCCGTGGACCGGGACCGGGCTGAGGGACCCGTCGACCACGACGGGGACGCACCGTGAGCGCGGAGAGCCGGCCACCGGCCCCGCCGACGACAGCCGAAGTCCGCCGGCCCGGAGAACGAATCGCCGACGCGGCGGACGGACGGCTGCCCGTGCTGGACGGCGCCGGGAGACTGCTGCGCAAGGCCTTCCCCGAGCACTGGTCGTTCCTCCTCGGCGAGATCGCGCTCTACAGCCTGCTCGTCCTCGTGCTGACCGGCGTGTGGCTGACGTTCTTCTTCAAGCCGGACATGCACGAAGTCGTCTACGAAGGACCGTACGCACCGCTGCGCGGCATCCTCGTCTCCCAGGCGTTCGACTCGACCCTGCACATCAGCTTCGACGTGCGCGGCGGACTCCTCGTCCGGCAGATGCACCACTGGGCCGCCCTGGTGTTCGTCGCCGCGATCGGTGTGCACCTGCTGCGGATCTTCTTCACCGGAGCCTTCCGCAGGCCCCGGGAGATGAACTGGGTCATCGGTGTCACGCTGTTCATGCTCGCCCTGGCGGAGGGCTTCGCGGGCTACTCGCTCCCCGACGACCTGCTCTCCGGCACCGGGCTGCGCATCGCGCAGGGCATCATGCTGTCCCTGCCGGTCGTGGGGACGTACGTGAGCATGCTCGTGTTCGGATCCCAGTTCCCCGGCGAGGACATCGTGCCCCGCCTGTACGGCCTGCACATCCTGCTGCTGCCCGGGGCGCTGATCGCCCTGGTCACCGTGCACCTGATCCTGGTGTTCTATCTGAAGCACACCCAGTGGCGCGGCCCCGGCAGGACCAACCGCAACGTCATCGGCAAGCCGCTCTTCCCTCAGTTCGCGGCGTCCTCGACGGGCCTGTCCCTCATCACGTTCGGCGCGACGGCGCTCCTCGGCGGGCTCGCCCAGATCAACCCGATCTGGGTGTACGGGCCCTACGTCGCGGACCAGGTCTCGACCGGCTCGCAGCCCGACTGGTACGTCGGCTTCCTCGAGGGCGCGCTGCGGCTCGTACCGCCCTGGGAGACGAACGTCGCAGGCCACACCATCATGTGGAACGTCCTGCTGCCGGCGGTCGTCCTGCCGGCGCTGCTGTTCGTCGTGCTGTACGCGTACCCGTTCGTCGAACAGCGGCTGACGGGCGAGTGGCGCGACGAACAGCACCTGTGCGACCGGCCGCGGGAACGCCCCGTACGCACCGGACTCGGTGTCGCCGGGGTCACCTTCTACGGCGTCCTGCTGCTGGCCGGCGGCAACGACATCCTGGCGAACACCTTCCGGATCTCGCTGAACGCCCTGACCTGGATCCTGCGCATCGCCCTGGTAGCGGCGCCGGTCCTGGCCTTCCTGCTCACCCGGCGGCTGTGCCACGCCCTCCTGGAGGCGGAGCGCAAACGTTTGACCGAGGGAGAGGAGACCGGTGAGGTGCGCCAGACCGTGGAAGGCGGCTACGAGAGCGACCACCGGCCCGTGACCCGGTTCCGGCCGGGAGCGCCCAGAAAGCCGCTCACTCCCCCCGAGTCGGGTACTGGAAAACCAGCCCGAAAACCCCCCGCGCCAACACCCCGACGCCGATGAGGAACAGCCACAGCCCGTAGACCACGCCCAGGCAGGCGACGGAGAAGCCGAGCGCCGTGACCACGGGCCAGGGGCTGTGCGGCGGGAAGAACTCCAGGGGGCCGGCGGCATCCACCACCTCGGCGTCCCTACGGTCCTGGGGGCGGCGCCCCCGGCGCTTGTACTGCACCGCGCAGAAGAAGGAGACCAGGGCGGCCATACCGAAGGCGACGATCAGTACCGCCGTACCCGCGGGTTCCCTCGACCACGCGCCGTACAGCGAGGCGCAGCCCGCGAAGAACAGGGCCACGCCGCCGAAGAGCAGTGCCTCGACCTTCACCGTTGTCCTCCTTCACCGTTGTCCTCCCTCGATCGCCTGCCGGACGGCCTCGGGATGGTGCAGGTCGAAGGCGGGCGACTCGGACCGCACCCGGGGCAGGGCCAGGAAGTTGTGGCGCGGCGGCGGGCAGGACGTCGCCCACTCGAGTCCGCGGCCGTACCCCCACGGGTCGTCCTCCGTGACACGTTCGCCGTGCCGGGCGGTGTGCCAGACGTTGTACAGGAACGGCAGCGTGGACACGCCCAGCAGGAACGCCCCCGCCGACGAGAGCGTGTTGAGCAGCGTGAAGCCGTCCGCCGGAAGATAGTCGCCGTAGCGGCGGGGCATGCCCTCCGCGCCGAGCCAGTGCTGCACCAGGAAGGTCAGCTGGAAGCCCGGGAACAGCAGCCAGAACTGCAGTTTGCCCAGCCGCTCGTTCAGCATCTTCCCGGTGAACTTGGGCCACCAGAAGTAGAAGCCCCCGAACATCGCGAAGACCACGGTGCCGAAGAGCACGTAGTGCAGGTGCGCCACGATGAAGTACGAGTCGGTGACGTGGAAGTCGAGCGGCGGGGACGCGATGAGCACGCCGCTCAGTCCGCCCAGCAGGAACGACACCAGGAACCCCAGCGACCACAGCATCGGCGTCTCGAACGACAGGGATCCCCGGTGCATCGTGGCGATCCAGGCGAAGAACTTGATCCCGGTGGGCACCGCGATCAGGAATGACATCAGGGAGAAGAACGGCAGCAGCACGGCACCGGTGGCGAACATGTGGTGCGCCCACACGACCGCGGACAGCATGGTGATAGTGATCGTCGCACCGATCATCGGCAGATAGCCGAACAAGGGCTTGCGGGAGAACACCGGAACGATCTCCGAGACGATCCCGAAGAACGGCAGCGCGACGATGTAGACCTCCGGATGGCCGAAGAACCAGAACAGGTGCTGCCACAGGATGGCGCCGCCGTTCGTCGCGTCGAACACGTGCGCCCCGAACTTCCGGTCCGCTTCCAGGGCCAGCAGCGTGGCGGTGAGCGCCGGGAACGCCGGCAGCACCAGGATCGAGGTGAACAGGACGTTCCAGGTGAACATCGGCATCCGGAACATGGTCATGCCGGGGGCCCGCAGACACGTGATCGTGGCGATGAAGTTGACGGCGTTGAGCGTCGTCGACACGCCCGTCACCACCAGGCCCATCGTCCACAGGTCGCCGCCGGCACCGGGGGTGCGGTACGCGCTGTTCAGCGGGGCGTAGGCGAACCAGCCGAACGACGCGGCACCGCCGGGCACCAGGAACCCCGACACCACCATCAGGCCGCCGAACAGGTACATCCAGTACGACAGGGCGTTCAGGCGCGGGAAGGCCACGTCGGGAGCGCCGATCTGCAGCGGCATCACCGCGTTGGCGAACCCGGCGAACATGGGCGTGGCGAAGAGCAGCATCATCACCGTGCCGTGCACGGTGAAGAACTGGTTGTAGACCTCCAGGGACATGAACTGCAGTCCGGGACGGGCCAGCTCGGCCCGCATCCCCATGGCGAGCAGACCGGCGAGGAGGAAGAAGCAGAAGGCCGTGACCATGTACAGCCTGCCGATCACCTTGTGATCGGTCGTGGTGGTCCAGCGCAGCAGCACCCGGCCGAAGGAGGACGTGGCGGTGGTCTCCCGCCGGGCGCCGGTGCGTTCCGACAGTTCCGTCATCGTCCTCCTCCACGGGTCCTCGCCCCGCGGCGTCCCGCCCGTGGCCCTGGGCCGGCCGGCACGCGAGCGCCTCGCGGGTGCCCCGGTCGCGCCGCAGGAAAGTGGCCTGGTGAGGAGGGCCCCGGAGGGACACGACTGTGTTGGCCCGCGCCGCGACCAGCCGGTCCGGACCATGATCTCGATCACGACCTGGATCATGACCTTCTGTCGCGACGCTATCCCGCGCTCCCGTGGACGAGGGCGCGCCACGCCCGCCGCGTCGGTGTTCCCGGTGACGTGTTTATCTCCCGGGCAGGGGTACTGCGCTACGAATGACTACGACTGCTTTTGAAACGGCGGCCCCGGACGCCGCGTGGGCCGTGATCGGAGCGTTCATCGGCGGGCTCGTCATCGCGGGCGCGCTGCTGTGGGCCGTTCAGCTGGGGATCCGGGTGCGCCGCCGGGAGGCGGGGCCGCCGCGGCGGGCCGACCAGCCGACGTTGCCGCGCTCCGGGCCCGTCCGGGAGACCCGGGAGATGAGGGAGCCGGACGAGGTGCCGCGCGCCGAGGACGAGAGCGAACGCCTCACACCGCACGAGCTCCACGCATCCGGAAGCAAACGCAGCGAGGACCAGAGGCGCCCCCGCTGGAGCCCTGGCTCCGGCGGCTCCTTCGGCAGCGGCGGCTCCGGCGCGACCTGACCGGTTCAGGAACGCGGCCCGCGGGTCCGTTACTCGCGTTCGGCCTTCTTCTTGATACGTGCCGCTTCCTTGCGGACCTCGGCCTGGGTGGCGCGCTCCTTCTCCAGCCACTGAGGCTGTTCCTTCTTCAGCGCCTCGATCTGTTCGGTGGTGAGGGCTTCCGTCACCCCGCCGCGCGCGAGGCCCGCGATGGAGATGCCCAGCTTCGCCGCGACCACCGGGCGGGGGTGCGGGCCGGTGCGTCGCAGCTCCCGCAGCCACTCCGGCGGATTGGCCTGGAACTCGTTCAGCTCGTTGCGCGAGACGACACCCTCCTGGAACTCGGCGGGGGTGGCGGGGAGGTACACACCCAGCTTCTTCGCCGCGGTCGCCGGCTTCATCGTCTGGGTGGTCTGGTGCGACTTCATGGCATCAAGACTATCGGCCGTGTACGAGACCTCCGACCACGCCCGGTAACCTGGCGGGGTGACAGGCTCCGAAGCATCCCCTTCGTTCCGGCTCGCGTACGTCCCCGGGGTGACGCCCGCCAAGTGGGTGCGGATCTGGAACGAGCGCCTGCCCGACGTTCCTTTGACCCTGGTCCAGGTTCCGGCCGCCGAAGCATCCGATGTGTTGCGCGGCGGTGAAGCGGACGCGGGGCTCGTACGGCTGCCGGTGGATCGTACGGTCTTCAGCGCGATCCCCCTCTACGCCGAGACGACGGTCGTCGTGGTCCCCAAGGACCACGTGGTGACGGCGGCGGACGAGGTGTCCGTCGAGGACCTCACCGACGAGGTCGTCTTCCACCCCCTCGACGACGTCCTCGGCTGGGAGCAGCCGCCCGGAGAACCCGCCTTCGAACGCCCCGCCACCACGGCGGACGCCGTCGAACTGGTGGCGGCGGGCGTGGGCCTCCTCCTCGTTCCCCAGTCGCTGGCGCGTCTGCACCACCGACGGGACCTCACCTACCGGCCGGTCGTGGACGCCCCCCAGTCGAGCGTCGCCCTGTCATGGCCCGAGGACGCGACCACCGACCTGGTGGAGGACTTCATCGGGATCGTCCGCGGGCGGACGGTGAACAGCACCCGGGGGCGCAGCGCACCGCAGGCGCAGCCGAAGCGCAAGCAGCCCGATGCGGTCGCCGGGCGGCAGAAGCCCACAGCGGGGAAGCCCACAGCGGGGAAGCCCGCGGCGGGGAAGTCCACGGGCCGGAATCCCCGAAGCGGTTCCGGCAGCCCCAAGGGCGCCCGACGCGGCAAGCCCCGTCGCCACTCCTAGGGTCTTGCCCCGCGAGGTTCGTGGGCCGGCGCCATGATCCCTCCCCGATCGACGGACCCGGACGAAGCCTTGGGCGGGGCTCAAGACGGCTCGGGCGGGCCTACGAGGATGCCGCAGCCGAGCACGTGGGCTCACCAGGTGCTCGCCCTGCGCGATGAGTGCGCCCGGAACTCACCGGTCCGCCCGTCCCCGTCGGCGGCAGCGGGCCCACGCACCTGAGCATCCACGCCGGTCACGTCCTGACCGCCAACTACGGCTCCGGCAGCGTCACGGCCGTCCCGCTGCGCGGCGACGGCACTCTGGTGGACGGCGCCCCGGCCGTGCTCCGGCACGAGGGCTCGGGGCCGGTCCCGCAGCGGCAGCAGGGACCGCACGCCCATCAGGTGCAGCCCGACCCGAGCGGCCGGTGGGTGGTCGGCGTCGACCTCGGCGCGGACTCCGTGCGCGTGTGCGCTCTGGAGCGCGGCGCGCTGCGGCTCCACCGCGAGTTCGCGCTGCGTCCCGGGTCCGGGCCGCGCCACCTGGCCTTCCATCCGGACGGGGAACGCGCCTACGTCCTCAACGAGTTGGCGCCGACCGTCACCGTCTGCCGCTGGGACGCCGGGAGCGGCCTCCTGAAGCCGGTCGCGGAGACGCCCGTACTGCCGGACGCACCAGCGGGCGACGCCTACCCGTCGGGCATCGTCGTCTCGCCCGACGGGCGCTTCGTGTGGACCGCGACGCGCGGGCAGGACGTGCTGTCCGCGCTCGCGGTCGACGGCGACGGCCTCAGGCAGCTGGGCACGGTGCCGTGCGGAGGTGCCTGGCCGCGTGCGCTCGCCCTGGGCGAGGGGGGATTCCTGTACGTGGCCAACGAGCGGTCCGGGGACGTCACCTGGTTCGCCGTGGACCCGGAGACGGGGGTACCGCGCCGGGGCGGCCGGGTGGAGGCCCCGGCTGCCTCCTGCGTCGTCCTGGACTGAGCCCGGTCAAGGCCAGGGGCCCGCTCGGTGCGAGGAGCGGGCCCCTGGTCGCACTGGTGCGGGTAGGGCGGGGTCAGCGGACCGGCGCGCCCTGCGGCTGCTGCGGAGCGATGCCCAGCGCCGTCGTGTACTTGGCCAGCGCCAGCTTGCCGATCGCCGGGTACGCGCCGAGGGGCTCGGCAGCGGCGCAGCCCGCCTCCTCGGCGGCCGCGTCCAGCAGCCCCGCGTCGAGCTCCGGGCCGATCAGGTAGGGCGCGAGAGCCAACTGGTGCGAGCCGGAGGAGCGCAGCTGCTCGGCCACGGCCGCGATCGAGCCCTCCTGGTCGAGGGCCGCCGCCATCACCGGCACGGCGAGCCGCGCGGCCAGCAGCATGCCGGTGATCCCGGCCGCCTGCACGGCCTCGTCACCGCCCACCGAGGCGAGGATGATGCCGTCGGCGGCCGTAGCCACGGTGAACAGGCGGGCGCGGTCGGCGCGGGCCAGACCGGCCTCGGACAGGCGCACGTGCAGCGCCTCGGCCAGCAGCGGGTGCGGGCCGAGGGCATCGGTCAGCTCGGCCGCGACGCGGCTGTCCATGATGGCCTGGGTGACCTGGCGCAGCAGCGCGCTGTCCGGACCGGCCAGCAGTGGTACCACCACGGCGACGGGGCCCTCGGGCGCCCTGGCCTCCACCCCGGCGGCGACGGCCTGCTCGTGGCGCGCGGTGCGCTCCTCGGCGGCCCGCGTGAGGACGGACCGCAGCGCGGGGAACTCGGAGTCGTCCCCGTCCAGGTAGCCGATCCGGGCGTCGAGGCCGGGCAGCTCGGAACGCGCGATGCTCACGAC
>CBFHCJ010000301.1:0-7872 GCA_965654005.1 uncultured Streptomyces sp.
AGCGCGGCAGTACGCGCCCGATCAGCGGCGCTGTCCCTGCCCGCCGCCGGCCGTGTCTTCGCCTCGCCCGGCGTGCGCTGCCGGGAAACGGCATCGGTGCTCGGCCTCGACGTCTTTGAGCAGCAGGAACTCTCCGGCCTGGACGTCGGCCGCTGGCGCGGGCGGACGCTGGACGAGATCGGCGCCGACGAGCCCGAAGCGGTGGCCCGCTGGCTGGCCGACCCGGGCGCCGCACCGCACGGCGGGGAGTCGGTGCGAGAACTGTGCGCGCGCGTCGCGCGGTGGTGGGAGACGACCGGGCCGGCTGACGGCAGGACGGTCGCCGTGGTGGAGCCGGAGGTCGTGCGGGCTGTGGTGGTCCACGTGCTCGGCGCGCCCGAGGCCGCGTTCTGGCGCGTCGACGTCTCACCGCTCACGGCGACGGAGTTCACCGGTCGGTCCGGGCGCTGGAACCTACGGGTCGGACAGGTGCTCGCCTCACGTGAGGACGTCACGGAGCGCTGACCCGATCGGCATGACGTGGGCTCAGAAGCTCTCGTGCCGGTGGCGACGCGGTAGTGCCGCGGCCACTCGGACCCTCCGCCCATCGCCTCCGCGGATGTCCCGAGAACGCGAGAGGGCCCTCGGACGGTTCCGAAGAGCCCTCTCGTGTCCTGAAGGGTTCAGTGCGCGACTGGAACTGCCCGCCCCGACGCGGAGGTCACGGGTTTCGGGTTCAGCAGCCGCTCGGCCAACTCGCCGAAGAGCAGCCCGAAACCGCCCCACAGAACGGCCTGGATCGCCAGGGCGGACAGCCGGAACCGCCACAGCAGGGTGGCCGGGAAGTCCTTCGGCACCTCGTTGACGACCGGCAGGAAGGCGTACGCCAGACCGATCACGAGGACGAAGCCGGCCACCGCGACGACGGTGGCGTACCACGTGCCCAGCCGGGTTGCGAGCCGCTTGCCCAGGATGGTGGCGGCGATCGCGAGGAGCACGCTGAGCAGCATCATCAGGAAGTACAGGCCGGTCCGCTTGCCGATGGTGTCGGGGTCGCCGACCGACGGCGGGTTGGCCGGGTACTTCAGGAACGGCACGACGTACACGGAGAGCAGTGCGCAGCCGGACAGCAGCAGCGCGGTCGCCCGCGGGGAGAAGCGGCCCACCCGGCCGAGCGCGAAGCAGAAGGCGAGCGCGCCGATGCCGCCGAAGGCGACCCCGTAGACGAGGACGCCGGTGGCCAGGCCGGCGGTGGACTGCAGGGCACGAGAGACGACTTCCATCTCGTGCTCGTGGGAGTGGGCGTTCTCGAAGCTGATCGCGCTGTCGACGTTCGGCTCACCGAGGAAGTAGGCGACTCCCAGGGCGAGCACACCGGCGGCCAGGCCGGCGAGCATGCCCCGCACGAGGAGGTTTCTTACCGTTGTGGAGTTCATCGGTGCGCGGCGTCCCCGGTGTCAGTGGCAGGGGAAGCCGAGCAGGTGGCGGGCGTCGTGGACCCACTCGTGGACGTCCGTGCCGTTGAACACGGAGGTGGCGCCCTGCTCGGCGCCGACGAAGTACAGCAGGATGAGCATGAGGATGCCGAAGAAGACCGCCCAGGGAGCGATGGCCTTCAGCGGCAGCGTGGCGGGAACGGCGGGGGTGGTGGGGGTGGTGGCTGTCGGCTGGGCGACGGTCTGCGCCATGGCAGGACCTCCTCTGGGAGTTCGCGTCCCATCTCGGTGGTGCACAGGACGACGGCCACGGGTCTGACTCACAAGCCGCCCGGGAGGGCGCTCGCATACAGTGGCGCGACCGTGCCGGATTCCCACCGGTTTCCGTCTCGCCGTCGCGATATCGGACAGACCGTACCGCGTGGCGCGTGCATGGCCAAGACCGCGCCGCCTGGCGTGATCTTCCTCTCGCGCCGGATGATTGATCCTGTGGCCCTCGGGTCAGCGGTGGCGGAACTCGGGCGGACGGTTGTCGACGAAGGCGCCCATGCGCTGTTCTGGGTCGATGCCCCGCACGGAGCCTGGTACGCCCTGCACGCCGTCGCCGTCACCATCGGCGTCCACCTGGGCTTCGGCCGGCGCACCATCCCCAGCGTCGGCATCGGTACCTTCGTGTACGTCGTCCCGCTCAACGTCCTGTGAACCGCCCGAGGAGAACCGTCCGTTGAACCCCCGCATCCCCGCCTCCGACAGCTACTACGAACGCATCGACGAACACCGCTACAAACCCACAGCCCACGCCGGCGGCGCCTGGGACCCGGACGAGCAGCACTTCAGCCCGCTCGGCGGTCTCGTGGCCCACGCCATCGACCGCCATCTGGCCGCCCGCCCCGACAGCGGCGGCCTGGTCCTCGCCCGGATCGGCTACGACATCCTCGGGCGCCTCGCCCTCGACGAGTGCGAGATCCAGGTGGAGACCATCCGCCCGGGCCGCACCATCGAACTCCTGGAAGCCACCGTGCGCATCGCCGACCGCACGGTGGTCCGGGCCCGCGCCTGGCTGCTCGCCACCCTCGACACCGCTGCGGTCGCCGGCGGCTCCGACGACCGGCTCGCCCCGCCCGAATCCCTCGCCCCCTGGCCGCTGACCGATGTGTGGCCCGGCGGCTACATCGCCTCTCTCGACGTCCGCACCCTCACACCACCCCAGCCCGGCCGCACCACCGCCTGGGTGTCCACGCCTCTCAGCCTGGTGGCCGGCGAGCCCAGCAGCCCGCTCGCGTCCTACCTCGCCCTGGTGGACACCGCCAACGGCATCGCCGTAAGACAGCCGCCCACCGCGTGGATGTTCCCCAACGTCGACCTGACGGTCCACTTCCACCGGCAGCCCTTGGGCAACTGGACGGGCCTGGACACTACTGTCACCTTCGGCCCCACCGGCCAGGGCCTCACCAGCACCGTCCTGCACGACGTCAACGGTCCAGTGGGCCACGCCCAGCAGATCCTCACCGTCCGGCCGCTGGCCGATCTGGCCGCCGTCTCCCACCGATCAGGACATCGCCGTCCGCCGAGCCTCGGGGATGACGGGCATTAGTACTGCGGGAAGGCATTAGTACGGCGGTAACACATCAGTGCCTGTGGGAACGCCCGTCCCGGTCGGTGGCGCGCAGGTGCTCAAGGTCACTCCGCCGTCCCGCCTCCGGACAGGCGGACCTCCTCGTTGTCGAGGGCGGTCTCCAGACGGCGCAGTACGGTGTCGTCAATGCGGCGTTCGTCGCGGAGACGGACCACGGTGGCGCGTTTGTGGGCGATGAGGGCCAGGCGCAGCGCGACGTAGTGCTGGCGGTGGCGCAGCGCCGGGTCGTCGGCGGCGCCCGCGCTCCTGGCCCGAACGGTCGCCAGGTGCGCTTCGTGCTCCTGGCGCATCCACTCGACGATCTTCGGTTCGGTGCCCAGGTCGGTGGCGAACTGCGGCATCGCCTTGAGCGCCTCTTCCATGGCAGTGGTCTCGGCGAGGTTCTGTTCCTCGTCGACCGATGTGTCAGGGGGCAACTTCGCCCAGCGCACCGCTGCGGGCAACAGGAGTCCTTGGGTCACCGGCGTCACGAGGATGACGCCCGAGGTGACGAAGACGATGAAGCCGCGGTCGGGGAAGGGCTCGCCCGAGTCGAGCGTCTGCGGCACCGAGAGTGCCACCGCGAGCGAGACCGCCCCCCGGAACCCGGCCAACCCGCTGACCACACGCGCCCGGTGACCGACCCGGAGCAGGCTGCTGTGGGCGGCGGTCGAGCATGCGGATCACATAGGTGGACGCACTCGTCCGCGTCCTGCTTCTCAGTGACGACCAGCAGCACTGTCCGTCCAGGACGACCAGTTCCGTCAGTGGTGGGGAGGCCGCCACGTGGCGCCCCGCACCGGCGGCATCAAGGTGTTCAACCACCCGGTCGCAGGTGAGCTCGCCCTCGCAAGCCGTGCCGGAGCAGGACACCGATCGTGCGCCCCCGGAGTCCGGGTCGTCCATCAAAGTCCCGCACGGTGACCACGCCCGCGCGCCCACGGGCACCACCACCTCGAGGCGGAGCGCCCGTCAACACGCCGCCAGCTCACCGACGCCTCGCCGTACGGCGTGAGGTGCCGGGCGGAGGCATGAGCGAGCGAACGGTCCGGCAACGGGCGCACGGTGATCTCCCGGTAGCCGGGGGCCGCGGGGGCCAGCCCTGCCACCGTGCGGTGCATCCAGTCGGCGACGGCGCCGAGGGCGTAGTGGTTGAAGGAGGTCATCCGGCCGGGGTTGACCCTGCCGTCGAGCAGCAGCTGTCCCACCGCTCCCAGACGGTGGTCGCGCCCATGGTCACGGGTCGGCGAGTCGCCCAGGACCCGGCCCGAACCGGTGACGAAGATGCGGGCGAACGCCTCCCGGGTGCGGGCTGCCAGCGCACCGTACCGTTCGGCTTGGTCGGAGCGACCCAGCACCTCGGCCGTAAGGGCAACGACACCCGCCGCTGAAGGACGCCGTATCGCCGTGTCCAGGACGTCGGGGACGACCCAAGGCACCGCGGGTGCTGGTCGGCGGTGAGGTCGGTGAGGTCGGTGAGCCAGGAGGACAGGACCCTGTAGTACCAGAAGCACGCTCGGTTACCTCGCGCGGCCTGCCACACAGCCACAAAGAGGTCTCGGCGTGCACGGCCGCCTAGCCTGGTGTGTGGTGACCTGCCCGTGAACTCCGAACCCAGGAAGCCCGAAGATCTCGTACGAGCCCTCAGAGCCGCCGGGATCAGGGACGAACTGCTGCTCGAGGCCGTGCGGACGACGCCCCGGGCGGAATTCGTCCCGGCCGTTCAGGTGGCCACCGCCTACCGGGACGTACCCATCGCGATCGGGCAGGGACAGGTCACCACGCAGCCGTCGCTGTCCGCCATGATGATCGAGAGCCTCGCTCTGGACGGCAGCGAGCACATCCTCGAGGTCGGTACCGGTCTGGGCTTCCAGACCGCGCTGCTCGCCCGGCTGGCCGCCGACGTGGTCAGCATCGAGATGCGGCCGGACATCGCCCGGCAGGCGCGCGCGAATCTCGCACGGCGGGGCGTACGGAACGTGGAGCTGAGGGTCGGCGACGGCAGCGCCGGCGTACCGGATCGCGCTCCGTACGACGCGGTCCTCGTGTCGGCCGCGTTCCCTGAGGTGCCCGCGCCGCTGGTCGCGCAGGTCCGGCCGGGTGGCCGCCTGGTGCAGCCGATCGGGCCGGGCGGGCACGAGCAGGTGGTGTGCTTCGAGCGCAGCGCGTCGGGGCTGGAGCAGTTGCGGGTTGTGACCGCGGCCTGCTTCGTCCGGCTGCAGGGACGACACGGCTTCCCGCCGGACGATGTGGAAATTCGTTGAGCCCGCGTCTCACAGCCGTGGAGAACATGGTGTCGGCCCAGCGCAAGGCCGGTGTCCTGTAGACGGAGGCGCTGGAACGGACCGTCGCGCCTCGATCGGCCCGGCCTCTTCCTCGGCGGGTGCGATGCCCCGCGAACCAGCCGGCCGGCCCCGCGAACCAAGTGGCGCATATCACAATAATTCAGAGATTGCGCGACTTAAGGTACAGACATGGATCTCCATGTCACCACGAAGTGGGAAACGGCGGTACTGGCAGGAGGGCCCGCCGACGGTCTGCGTATGCAGGTCGCGGGCCGACCCTCGGTGCTGCAGGTGACGTACCCGTGTCGGGTCGATGCCGCGGGGGACGGTGTCCGGGTCGAGGCGCTGTTCGTCTACCGGCGTCAACTCGGCGTGCACAGCGAGCCGTTGACCTATGGCTACGACAGCGCCAGTCCCTGAGGGCGCGATCAGCGGCCTGCGTTCGGCGGCTCGGCCGTGGCCGCCTTGGCGGAGGTGTGGATGGCCGACGGCGTCACCGGAGCGGACTCGGCCGCGGCGGGCCAAGACGCGTTCTCGTCCTTCATCGCCTTCGCCTCGCTCTTGAGGATGCGCATGGACTTGCCCAGCGCACGGGCGGTGTCGGGAAGCCTCTTCGAGCCGAACAGCACGATGACGACGATCGCCACGATCAGCAGGTGCCAGGGTTGCAGTCCATTGCGGAGCATGACCGCGCCCGCCCTTCCACGCATCGGTGGAGATCGCCTTCCGGCCCCGCCCACCCAGTGATGGTTGCTACATTGCGCAACTGTACAACCATGCAGCGGGACGGGACCGGATGAGGGCGCCGATGACCACGACGAGCAGCCGACGCACGGCACCACCCCGTCACCGGGACGGCGGAGGGGACGACGCATCCCCCGCGGTGGCCCACGGCGGCGGACGCGGGCCGGGCCACCGGATACGGGTCGTGCTCACCGTGTGCGTGTCGCTGCTGGTGCTGGTGACGGCCGGGGCCGGCTGGATCTACCTCAAGCTGAACGGCGACATCAACACCTTCGACGCCGGGGGCCTGTCCGACAACCGGCCCGCCGCGGGCTCGTCGAAGGGCGAGAACGTCCTCGTCATAGGCTCGGACGCGCGCACAGACGGCAACAACGACCTGGGCGGCGGCGAGAAGGACGACGTCGGCCGCTCCGACACCGCGTTCCTGCTGCACATATACGCCGACCACAAGCACGCGGTCGCCGTCTCCATCCCGCGCGACACCCTGGTCACCATCCCGCCGTGCAGGCTCCCCGACGGCAGTTGGACCAAGACGCAGACCGACACCATGTTCAACTCGGCCTACTCGGTCGGGGAGACCGCCCAGGGCAATCCGGCGTGCACCCAGAACACGGTCGAGAGGCTGAGCGGGCTGCGCGTCGACCACACCGTGGTCGTCGACTTCAAGGGCTTCGCGAGCCTGACGCAGGTGGTGGGCGGGGTGAAGGTGTGCCTGCCGAAGGACATCTACGAGGGGGATCTGAACCCCAACCGCACCACCCAGGGCGAACTGCTCTTCAAGAAGGGTGAGCAGACGGTGTCCGGGCAGAAGGCGCTGGACTACGTGCGTATCCGGCACGGCATCGGCGATGGCTCCGACATCGGCCGTATCAAGCGGCAACAGGCCTTCGTGGCAAGCCTGTTGAAGGAGGTCAAGAGCAACGGCCTGACCCCGACCAAACTGCTGCCGCTCGCGGACGCCGCCACCAAGTCCCTGACGGTCGACCCCGGGCTGGGCTCCGCCGACAAGCTCATCTCGTTCGCGATGTCGCTGAAGGACATCGATCTGCACAACACCAAGTTCATCACCGTCCCCTGGCGCTTCCAGGGTGAGCACGTCGCGATCGTCCAGCCCGACGCCGACGCCCTGTGGGCCGCGCTCAAGGCCGACCGCACGCTCGACGGCAAGGACGCGAGCGGCAAGGACGCGAGCGGCAGGAAGAAGACCGACGCCCGGTCCTCCGCATCGGCCTCGCCCAGCCCCTCCGCCACGGTCTCCGGCGACGGCCTGCGCGTCGCGGTCTACAACGGCACCACCGTCTCGGGCCTCGCCGCCCGCGCCGCGGGCACGCTCACCGCCCACGGTTTCACGGTCACCGGCACCACCACCGCGCGCACCCAGGACCACACGACCACGCTCATCGAGTACGGCCCGGGTCAGAAGTCCACGGCGCAGACCGTCGCAGGCCTCTTCCCCGGCGCGCAGTTGGAGTCCGTGACGATGCCGGGCGTCAGCGTGGTGCTGGGCCAGGCGTACGCGGACGCTCCCACGGCCACGGCCTCCGCCACGGCCTCCGCCCCGCCGACCGCGGTCCCGAGCAGCGTGGCCGACGGGGCCCGCTCCGCGGACGACAACCCCTGCTCCAACCTCACCTACGGCTGACGGGGGCTCGCTCCGACAGCCGTTCGCAGCGCGCCCTGACGGCCCACAGGGCGCCTCCGTACAGCGCGAGGACGGCGGCGAGGAGCAGGTAGTACTCCGTCGGCAGGGCGCTCAGGCCGAGGAGGGCGCCGGGCGGGGTGAGCGGCAGCAGCAGACCGACGGCGGCGAGGA
>CBFHCJ010000302.1:0-7851 GCA_965654005.1 uncultured Streptomyces sp.
GAAGCACTGGCGATGGACCCCCAGCAGCGCCTCGTTCTCGAAACCTGCTGGGAGGCCCTGGAGCGGGCCGGCCTCGACCCGGCCGCGCTGCGGGGCAGCCGAAGCCCCGGCCGCCTCTCGCACCTCCTCTGGCACATCCGGAGGCGGCCGGGGCACTGTGGTGATCCGTGGCCCGAGGCGGTCAGATCGTGCTCAGCGTAGGAAGCGGGACCACAAACTTTCCTCCCCCGGCGAGGAACTCCCGTTCCCGTTCGACGAACTGGTCCTGGAAGATCCATGGCAGCAGCAGGAGCTGGTCGGGGCGGCGGGCCTTGGCCTCGCTCTCGGAGACGATGGGAATGCCGGTGCCCGGGGTGAAGCAGCCGGACTTCTCCGGGCTCACCTCGCCGATGCACGGCAGGTCGTCCTCACCGATGCCACAGTACTGCAGGATCACGTTCCCCTTGGTCGAGGCACCGTAGCCCAGGGTGACTTTGCCCTGCTTGCGCGATACGTCGAGGAAATCGCGGAGCTGTTCGCGGTGGTCGCGCACCCGCGCCGCGAACGCCTCGAACGGGCTCAAGGTGTTGAGCCCCAACTGCGTTTCGCGAGCGCGCAGACGGGCTACCGCCGCCTCATCCACACGGTGACGGGAACCCTGCTTGGCGAGCACGACGCACAGGCTGCCGCCGTAGACATCCGTGATCTTCGCGTTCACGACGGTCAGCCCGGCGCGGTCGGCCAGCCACTCGATCTGTCGCAGGGCGTAGTACTCCAGATGCTCGTGGCAGATGACGTCGTAGGCGGTCGCTTCCAGTACCGACGGCAGATAGCTCATCTCGATCATCCACACGCCGTCGTCGTGGAGGATGCCGTACACGTCCCGCATGAAGCGCGCCGGGTCGGGCAGGTCGTAGAACATCGCGATCGAGGTGACGATTTTGGCCTTGCGGTCGCCGTGGCGTTCGGTGAAGACCTCCCGGGAGAAGAAGTCGGGAATCAGATCGATGTGCGGAGGATAGAACTCCCGCCATTTCTCGCCGGTCGGGTCCACGCCGACCAACGTCGGTCCGTCGGCCGGATAACCGCGCAGCAGCGTCGAGTCGTTGCTGCCGATGTCCAGCACCAGGTCGCCGGGCCCGACGTCCACCATCGCGGTCAGCTCGGCGACCTTGTCGTGTAGGTGGTTGACCATGAAAGGGCGGATGCTGGACCGATACCCGTAGCGCTTCCCGTACATCATCGAGAGGTCGGCGGTGTGCCGGAGCTGGACCAGTCCGCATCCCTCGGGTGAGCACTTGACCAGTTCGAGAGGAGCCGTCGGCACCTGCTCGTCGCGACTGCGGGCAAAGATTCCGGTGAGCGCCTGCTCGCCCAGGTTCAGGACCGGGAGCAGTGTGCGATTGCCGCAGACGCGGCATTCCGTGTTGATCATCGATTCTCCAGGTTGGCCCGGGAAACCGGCTGTCACCAGTTCAAACCGGCGTGGTGGTCGATTCAAAATAGACACGTCCCGTGCTCCGAAACGAAGTTGCTCCGGTTTGGTGGACAGTCATCCGCTCGTGGACGCTGGCCCCCGCAAAAGGGCCTGTTGTGTTTTCGCCGGGTGCGGCCCGGGGAGATGTGGAGACTTGTCTCGTGATTCGGTTTGTGTCACCTGATGGTCTTTGGTTCGTCAGGCAGTGTGTGAACCTCTCTTCGGAGCAGGCACGCCGCCATGACCGGCACACCTGCAAGATCACCTGCACTTTGAAATCGCCCCGCCGGTCGTGGGCTCCGGGCGACGCGGCCGACGACGCGCACATGTGGCCCTCAGCGGCCCGGTCGCCCGGTCGTGAGGCGTTCCAGGAGTGCCACCACCTCCAGCGGCCCCGGTAGACCCAGGGACCGCCGATGCAGTTCCCCGGCCCCCTTGGCGAAGGCAGGGTCTTTCACCACCTGCTCGATGCCGAGGTACAGGTCGTCCACGGACAGACCCTCCCGGTCGAACACGATGCCGGCGCCGTGGTCCTGGACATGTCGGCCCATGACCCGCTCGCCCCACGTAGGGACGGGGAGGATGATCTGCGGCACCCGGTGGGCCACCGCCGCCGCGAACGTACCGCCGCCCCCGTGGTGCACCACGGCAGCGGCCCCGGGCAGCAGTACGTCGAGCGGTAGGTATCCCGTCGCACGGACGTTGTCGGGCAGGGCGTGGGTGGGCAGTGTCGCCGGATCGAGCGTCGCGACCAGTTCGACGTCCCGGTGCGCGGCCTTCATCAGGATGTCCATGAGGGGCAGGCCGCTCATGCCCTCGGGGTCGCTGAGGGAGTGGTTGCCGAGGGAGAGGACGACTCGGGGGCGCTGGGGCCGGGTCCGGAGCCAGTCCGGCAGGTTGCAGGCACCGGTGTAGGGCATGCTCCGGATCGGTATGGACAGGCCTTTGAAGGGAAGTTGTGTCCCCGGTGGTGCCGAGTCCAGGCTCCACTGGCCCAGCAACTGCTCGGGCGAGAAGGCGAGGCCGTACCGTCGCAGATGCGGCCGCAGCCATTCGGCGAACCGGTCGTCCTGCGGGTCCTGCTGCCCGTGGATCCAGCCCACGGTGTCCAAGCCCCACAGGAACCTGCCATGGGGGACGCCGTTGAGCTGTGCCGCGATGGCGGCGGGAGGACACAGCGGGTCCCACAACACGAGGTCCGGCTGCCAGGCGCGGGAGAATTCCACCAGGGTGTCGAGCATCGGCCAGCGCTCGTCCGCGTCGCGGACCGGGTAGTACAGGGAGAACATGCCCAGGAGCATGTTCCTGACCATGTGCCGGTCCAGGTCTCCCCGCGAGTCGAATGCCAGTGACTCTCGGGCCGCAAGAGCCTCTGGGTCCCCAGTCGAAGTGCTCCGCTGATGGGCGGCCAGGGCCTCTTGTGCCTCGGGCAGTTCATCACCCGGCCCGAGTGGCACGGCGGTCAGACCCGTGGCCGTGATGGCGGCGGTCATGTCGACCCCCGCGAAACCGGCGTGCGAGGCGACGCACACCTCGTGACCGGTCGCCCGCAGGGCCCGCGCCAGCGGAACAACCGGGTACAGGTGGGAGAGGTGGGGGAAAACAACGAAGAGAACACGCATGTGCCTAGGCCCTCCGGGGCGCGAGCGGTCAGTGTCGGTGGTCAGCGGTGAGCCGCTCCAGTACGGGCACGACCTGCGTGGGAGTCGGCGTGGCCAGCATGTCGGTGTGGAGCCGGTCGGTTCCCTGCCGGAAGGTGGGCTCGTGCAGCAGGCGCAGGGTCTGCTCGCGCAGTGTCTCCCCGCAGACCTCCTCGCGGCGAAGCATCAGGCCCGCCCCGCTGTGGTGGACGTAGGTGGCGTAGGCCGGCCTGTCGCCTCCTTCGCCCGGGGCGGGAACCAGCTGCGGGACACGGTGGGTCACGGCGCTCGCGAACGTCCCGCCGCCCCCGTGGTGCACGATCGCCGAGCAGGTGGGCAGCAGCAGGCTCAAGGGGACGTCGTCGAGCGCGGAGACGTTCGCGGGCAGGGCGCCGACCGGTTCGAGCCGGGTCGCGTCGCAGGTGGCGACGAAGTCGGCGTCGATGCCCGACGCCATGTCGAGCAGCTCTGCGACGGCGGCCGTACTGTCGGCGGCGGGGAACGTCCCGGTGCCCGGCCCGAGGGCGAGGCACACCCGGGGGCGCTTCGGACGGTTGTGCAGCCACTGCGGGAATACATGCGCCCCGTCGTACGGCACGCGGCGCATCGGTATGTACGGCACACCGAGCGGCAGCCGCATCGCCGGCGGGACGAGATCGATCGTCCACTGCCCCAGGAGGAGTTCCTCGTCGAAGTCCATGCCGAGCCGATGGAGTTCGGGGCGCATGGCCGCCGCCATCAGGTCCTCCCCCGCGGACCCGTCGGGCGCGCGGCGAAGTTCGTCGAACCGGTGCCTGGCCCACCCGATGTGGTCCAGCCGGTGCTGGAGACGACCGTGCGCGGCACCGCACGCCCGGGCGGCGAGCGGTCCGGGAAGGCAGAGCGGGTCCCACAGCACCACATCCGGCCGCCAGGCACGCGCGAAGGCGATCAGGTCGTCGGCCATGGGCCGGTGGCCGGGCTGCCGGGGCCGGGTCGGGTAGCACAAGGAGAAAGCGGCCAGCTGATGACGGCGCAGCGTGTCACGCAGGTCCAGCTCCTGCGAGCCGGCCCGCAGCGACGCGGCGATCGACTCGAGAGCCGGATCGTCGGCGGCGCCCCGCATCAGGGCTTCCCAGTCCTCCGCCTGGCCCACCGGTACGGCCACCAGGCCAGCCGAGGTGATGAGGCCGGCCATGTCGGGGTGGCCGGCGACGCACACCTCGTGGCCGGTGCTCTGCAGAGCCCATGCCAGCGGGACGATCGGCTGCAGATGGGCGGCGGCCGGCGGGATGGTGAACAGAACGCGCATGGGAGGTCTCCTGTCTTCGATCGTCAAGGTCGGGCACGGCCGCCGGCTCCGGTCGGCTCAGGAAAGTTGGAGCCGATGAAACCGGCCGCCCCGGTGACCAGGATCCTCATGCCCCGCCCTCCCCCGCGGTGTGGTCGCCGACGACCAGGCACAGGCGGTCCGAGCTCCGGCCGGTGGTGCCGACGCGGGCGGCGCGGCCGATCAGCGAGTCACGCAGGTCGCGGGCACCGGTGACCGTTGCCTCGTCCACGGCTATGCAGCGCTCCAGTCGGCTGCCGGTCACCAGGCAGTCCCGCCCGATCGAGGTGTAGGGGCCCACCTGGCTGTCCTCGACGACGGTGCCGGCGCCGATGATCGCCGGGCCTTCTATCCGGGATCGCGAGACGCGTGCCCCGTCCTCGACCACGACCTGGCCGACGAGGACGCTGCCGGCGTCCACGTGGCCGTCGACGCGCCGGCTGAGGCGGTCCAGGAGACGGCTGTTGCACTCCAGGACGTCCTCGGGCCTCCCGGTGTCCTTCCAGTAGCCGTCGTACCGGCTGGCCCGCACGTCCGCCCCTGAGGAGACCAGCCACTGGATGGCGTCGGTTATCTCCAACTCGCCGCGGGCGCTGGGCTCGATGGCCGCCACCGCCTCGTGGACGGCGGCCGTGAAGAAGTACACACCGGTCAGCGCCAGGTCGCTGCGCGGCTCCTGCGGCTTCTCCACCAGGCGCAGCACCTCGCCGTCGGGGCCGAGTTCGGCGACCCCGAAGGAGCGGGGGTCGGCCACCTTGTGCACGACGACCTGCGCGGCCGGGCGGTGCGTGGTGAACTCCTCGGCGATGCCGGCGATCCCGTCGGGCAGCATGTTGTCGCCCAGGTACATCACGAAGTCGTCGTCGCCGAGGAAGTCGCGGGCGATGGACACAGCGTGGGCCAGTCCGCGGGGCGCGTCCTGCGAGATGTAGGTGGCCCGCAGGCCGAACCGGGAGCCGTCGCCGACCACGGCCGCGATCTCGGGCCCGCGGTCGCCGACGATGACGCCGGCCTCGGCCACCCCCAGGTCCCGGATGCCCCGCAGTACGTGCACCAGGACCGGCGTGTTCGCGACGGGGACGAGCTGTTTGGGCATCGAGTAGCTGAAAGGCCGCAGGCGGGTACCGGTTCCGCCTGCGAGCACCAGAGCCTTCATCGGGAGGTCCTCTCGGTGTTCATGTCGGCTGCTCCGAGGGCGGTGATCAGCGTCCCGGGCAGCTCGACGTCCGCACGGAGACGCGAAAAGGTCTCGGTGGACAAGGGGCAACCACGAGCTCCTTGATCGGGGAGCCGACGGAATCGAGCTGAGTGCACCGGAGCAAGGACGTCACCTTCGGCGAGAACGCAAGCCGGGTCCGACGGCACAACACACCGTTGGTCACGACCGCCCTTGGCGGCATCGTCTGAGGCACCTTCCAACTCGCCGGCCGACCGACACATGGGGAACCGAACCACCTGTCATCGTCTCCCGCGCTTCCACGTGCCTTTTCCTGATGTGATCGCCGGCGGGTCACCCCCGCAGGGAGGGAAGCTGTCCGTATTCGTGGAGGGTCTTCAGAGCGAGGTGGAGATCATCTGGTTCCTCGACCTGGACGATGGGGTACTCAAGTGCTCCCCGGAAACGGTCGGCGTCGCCGGGACCCGCCATGATCGCCAGGTCGGCGCCCTGGGCCCGTAGACTGGTGTAGAGGTGCGGATAACTGACAGGGGCGACGTGGTTCCGCAGAAATATGTCACGTACCTCGTCCGCGGTGGTGAGCAACTTCGGCTCAAAGCACGAGCACAGGGGGATGACGGGATCGCGGAAGGAGATGGCCTCGACGAATGCGTCCTGGAAGTCCTGCAGTGGGCGGCAGAGCGGGGAGTGGGCGGCGAGGGGCATGTCCGGAAGCACATGCAGGGTCCCGGCGGGCAGTTTCTCGGCCAGGTCGACCAGGGCGGCGAGGTGGCCTGAAAGCGCGATCACATGTCTGTCCTGCTCTGCGGTCGGCCCGCCGTCCACCGCGACATGAACCCCTTCAGGGACCCCCCCGAGGTACTCCTCCACCTCGGTCCCCGCGGGCATGGCGAACGCAGCCATGCCCTGGCGCGGTCCGGTCGGCTCTGGCGCATCGCGCATATGCCTGAAAAGGCCGAACAGGTCGCGCCGGTCCATCGCCCCGGCCACACACGCCCCGAGGAAGCCGCCCAGGCTGACGCCGCCGACGACGTCGGGCCGCACACCGTGCTCGGCGAGCAGATCGCAGACCGCCAGTACCACCGCCGTTTGGCGGATGACTCCGGTCTGCTTGTTCTCCGACAGCCCTGTCGACTCCCACCGCAGCAGCTGGTCGACCTCCAGGCCTCCGCATTCGGCCGCCTCGGCGTAGACGTCCCGCACCGTGGCAAAGCGCTCGTAGAGGCCGACACCGAGACCGACCGCATCGAACAGAGCCGCGTCCAGAACATAGGCCAATGTCACTATGTAACTCTCCTTCGTTGACGACTTCTCAGGCCGGCGCCCGGCACAGGCGGCTGCGGAACCGCCGCCGGCGCGGAAGGATACGGGGGCGGTGGTACGGGGACGCGACGGTGCGCGCGAGCCATGCCGCCTCGGCCTTTTCCACGCGCCCTCTCCCGGGCCGACTCCTGGACCGTTGACAGGGCGTGGAACAGATCCGCCCCTGCGGCACGGAGCGATCGTGCTGCAGGGGTCGCCCCGTCACCCCCGGCCGGAGCCGCAGCAGTGACCGAGCGGCGGGAAACCCGGGTCAGGAACCGAACCGGTGAACGTGCCCCGCGTGGGACCGGTACCCGCAGCAATGTGCACTGGCTACGAACGGTCCGTCAGACCGCCTCGTCCACGATCAGGGACCCGCCGCTCTGAGCTTGTTCGCGGCGACCGCGTAGGCACACGCCGAGCAGCCCTGCACCTCGTCGGTGAACTCGTACGCGTCGATCACGAAAGCGTCTGCATCCTTCATGAGTCACCTTCCTTTCGCGTTGAAAATCCAGGTGGCAAGGGATCCAGGCGGCAAGGGATTTCCCCCCGACAATAGTGTGGTGCGTAGCGATTCCGGTGTCCAGCGGTCCTGAATTCTGCAATCGCACCACGCCCTCCTCCGGTGGTGTGCAAGTGGGGAAAATTCCCAGTTGAACAGAGAGGTCGGCCGACGCGGTCTGCGGTACGTACTCCGTCCACGCCCGCTTGTCCGGGCTCCGGGGTGTCGCCCGCGACCTGTGCCTTCACCAGGACGGCCGGGTCGCAGACGAAGTTGACGCAGACTCACGACTCGGCGCCGAAGGAGTGCGGGGAGCGACTGCGGATCAAACAGCTGCGTATACTGCGGGACGCCGGGATCACCTACGCGCAGCCAGGTATCGAGAACCTCAGCAGCCATGTGTTGCACCCGATGGACAAGGGTGTCAGCGGCTGCCAGAACGTCCGGATGCTGCGGGACGCCGAG
>CBFHCJ010000303.1:0-7831 GCA_965654005.1 uncultured Streptomyces sp.
CTGCCAGGCGGTGCCGCGTCCAGCGCCCATGGCCCCGCGCCGCCGCCATCGCCAACGCCATCGCCATCGCCCTCGCCATCGCCATCGCCAACGGCACCGCTACCCGGGACTCATCGCGCAGTCCTGACACCGGCGGGCGACGCCGGTATCCGTTCCAGTACACCGCCCGCGAACGCGTCGTACAGCGGCAGCGTTTCCAGGTGGACATAGCCTATGTGGCAGTCGCAGGTGGTGAGCGGACATGGGCGTGGGCGCAGCGCGGCGCGGTACGAGCCGTCGTAGAGGTTGCCCAGTTCGGCGCGGACGAAGTGGCAGCGGCGCACTGTGCCGTCACCGTCGACCGACATCACCGTATCGCCGGTGCGGCAGGGCAGACCCGCGCTGGCGTGCGGATGGCGACTGTAGGGAAAGAGGGGGTCGAGTGTCGTCCACCGCTCGGCCTCGGCGTCGTCATAGGTGTAGCCCTCGGCGGCGTTCACCCAAAGGTACACGTGTTCGGGCAGATCGGCGCGCAACCGCTGGGCTTGTTCACGGTGTTCGGGCAGCCCGACGATGCCGACGCTGAAGCGAACCCGGCGCTGGGCCAAGTCACGGCACTTGATGAGGAACCGGTCGTACGGGGTCTGGCCCGGGTGATACGTGCACCACAGGGCGAGGCTTTCGAGGTCGGCGTCCGCGAGCCAGTCGGTGCGGCAGCTGAGGTTCGTCTGGATGGCCACCCGGCGGATGTGGGGCAGGTGCGACAGCTCGGCCAGGGTGCGCCGGTACCAGGAGCGCACCAGGCCCTCGCCCCACGGTGTGAACAGCACCGAGAGCCGGTCGCCGGTTTGGTCCGCGGCCCAGTCGGCGAAGCGCTCGAGACAGTCGCGGTCCGCGCGCAGTTGCTCGCGGCTGTCGCTCCGCTTGGCGAAGGGGCAGTACGGGCAGTCGTAGTCGCAGGACGCCAGGGGGCCGCGGTACAGGATCGTCAAGTCCACGGTATACCGCCTCACTTGCCTTCGTAGGCGGCCATCGCGGCCCGCACGGACGGCGAGAACAGCTCCGGGCCGATGGCATCGGAGTGTGCCAGGCCCTCCGGGGTCAGGCGCAGGGTGGCCGCGTGCGCCGGGTCGTCCCGCAGCCAGCCCCGGTCGGCGAAGCGCCTCAGCTCCGTGCCGAAGTCGTCCGTGGGCGCGCGGCCGAACCGGGCGCGGTAGTCCACGACCCGCAGGCCCTCGGCCTGCAGCAGCGACTGCAGCAGATGACGGCGCCGCGCCTCGTCGGCGTCGATGCGCCGGCCGTACTCGGCGTGCCCGAAGTCCGCCGCCGGGCGGGCGACGTAGTCGTCGATGATCGAGCGGATCTCATGCATGCCGACGGCGTAGTCGAAGGAGTAGTGCAGGCCTGCCGTGTAGGAGCGGGCGCCGCAGCCGAGGCCGATCATGCCGTCGGTCTGGCAGGCGTAGTCGTCCGCTCCTTGGGGCCATGCGTCCGCGCGGCGGAACATACGCATGGACTGCTGTTCGTAGCCGTGTGCCAGCAGGTGGTCGCGTCCCAGCCGGTACAGGCGCAGACGCTGCTCGTCCCAGGTGGGGTCCGGGCCGGTGCCGCGGCGGCCGAGTCCGGTCAGTGGCCGTACGTACAGAGGGTAGAGGTAGAGCTCCTCGGGCCGCCAGGCGAGCGCGGCGTCCAGGGAGTGCAGCCAGGTCTGGTCCGTCTGTCCTTCGATGCCGTAGATCAGATCGATGTTGAGCACGGGGATACGGGCCTCGCGGACGCGGCCGAGGGCCGCTTCGACGTCCGCTCGTCGCTGTGGCCGTACGGCGGCCCGGGCCTCGGAGTCGACGAAGCTCTGGACACCCAGACTCAGCCGGGTGGTGCCGCGTGCGGCCAGCACCTCCAGCCGGTCCGCGGTGGCCGTGGCCGGCGAGGCCTCGACCGAAAGCGGGACGGTCTGGAGGTCGGCGCCCATGCGGTGCTCGGCGATGTCGCACAGCCGCTCCAGTTCGGCGGCCGTGAGGAAGGTCGGGGTGCCACCGCCGAACGCGCCGGTGACGAACCGCACGGGTTGTGCCTCCCCCAGCTCGGCCCGCACCGCGCCCGCCTGCCGCTCCAGGGCGTCAAGATACGCACCGGTCAGACCGTCCGGGGCGGCTATGCGGGTGAACAGGTTGCAGAACCCGCAGCGGACCTCGCAGAACGGGATGTGGAGGTAGAGGGAGAGCGCATCCTTGGGCTCCGAGCACCACAGCGTCCGCAACGACGGGCGGTCCGCAAGCTTCCGGTAGGCGGTCTTGTGCGGGTAGGCGTAGACGTAGCTCTGGTACGGGCTCCCGTGAGTGAGCCGGTCGCTGCCGGATCGGTGGCTGGGCGTGACGGTCATCGGGCTGCCTCGGCGGGGTGCTCGGCGGGATCCAGGAAGAAGTGGGCGTACGGCACGGTCCACACAGACTCGTGGCCGATGCGGTGGCCGGTGTAGCCGTCGTCTCCGTACGCGGTGCCGTGGTCGGAGCAGACGATCGCGAAGCAGGGGCGTCGGCTGCTCGCGACGGCGAAGAGACGCCCGATGTGCCGGTCCACGTACTCCAGGGCGGCGGCGTGCGTCGCACGGGAGTCGCCTGCCTCCTGCGTCGCCCCGGGCAGGTGGAACCAGTTGGGCTGGTGCAGGGCCGCGACGTTGACGAAGAGCAGCAGACGCTGCTCTTGGGGCAGATGCCGGACGACCCGCTCGGCGCAGGCCACCTGGGACTCGAACGACGTGGGCGAGGCGACCCCGAACTCCGCCTCCCAGTGGGCCTCCTGGAACAGGCCGGGCAGCACCGAGCCGAGCGGCCCCTGCTTGTTGAAGAAGCCGACGCCACCGATGCATACGGTGTGGTAGCCGGCCTGTGCGAGACCGGAGACCAGGTCCGGGGTGTCATAGACGTAGGTGCGGTCCGCGGTGGTCTCGCTGCCCGCGAAACTCGCCGCGAACAGGCGGGAGTGCGGGCCCGGCGCGGCCGGCGTCGGCAGGAAACCGGCGAACATCGCCTGGTGGGACGCGTAGGTGAAGCTGCCCGGGGCATGCCGCTTCTCCCACCGCCCACCGGGCAGATGGCCGGCCAGGTTAGGTATGCGGCCGGCGGCGGCCAGTTCGGCGGCGGCGTCGTGGCGCAGCGTGTCGAGCGTGACGAGCAGGAGGTCGTGGCTGCCGACGATCTCGTTCATGTCCGGTTCGCCACTCGGGGCAGACGTCATGGGCATGCCGTGACCGTCGTGCGGGTGGGGGGACGTGGGCGTCCGGTCAGGCGATGACACGGGCGGTTCCTGTTCTGTGCAGAGGAAGCGAGGCGGTGGCCGGCCGCCGGTGCGAAGCAGTGCGGATGATGGCGGCCAGCTGCGCCGCATAGGTGTCGAGGCCCTCGGCACCGCTTCCCGGCAGTCCTGTGAGCCGCGGCAGCAGATCGCCGAACGCATTGACCTCGCCGACCGCCATGCGCCGCCAGCCCACGGCCGGCAGCAGGTCGACGCCCACACACAGGGTGCGCGGGAAGCAGGCCGCGGCCTGCTCGCAGACCGTGAGAACGTCGGCCCAGCGGCCACCCGCCGCCTCGACGGCCGCCCGCGCGGCAGCGAGGTCGCCGCGGGTGCCGCCGAGATGAAGGTTGGTCAGGGGCGAGGTGCTGGTGCGCACCACCGCATGGGTGGCCCGGCCGTCCACCACGACCACGCGGAGATCGGCGGCACGGCCGTGCTGGGAGGCCTTGGGCAGCCAGCGCTCCAGGTGGAGTCCGTCGGGAGCCAGCGCGTCCACGATGGACGCGATGTCCTGCTCCCGGTCGTAGCGGCGCACCTTGAGGGAGTTGTACAGCCGGCCGTCCGGCGTGAGCTCGACGGACGTCGTGGCCCTGATCCGGCCCTCACCCGCCGACTCGACGGCAAGGACACCGGACGCCGACGAGCCGTGCGCGAGCTTCACGAACAGCCGGGGCATGCGGTGCTTCCGCATGAGTGCCCGTACGTCGTCCCAGCCGCGCACCGGTGCGCCACCAGGACCGGACGTGGGTGATGCCGGAACGGGGACCCCGGCCGCGTGCAGGGCGGCGTGGCAGCGGCGCTTGTCGAACAGGACAGCCAGTTCGTCCGGATCGTCGAGGCGGATGCCGCCGGCCAGGCTCCGCAGCGCAGCCATGAACCCCGTGTACCAGCGGGCCGAGCCTTCGACCCGGGTCGGCTCCCTCGTGCCTCGCAGCAGCTCGTCGACGTCGGAGTTCTCTCCCGGAGAGTCCACTCGTACGATCTCCTGCGGTGCGAACACGGCGCCGCCGGCGCGCAGCACCTCCAGCCACGGCATGACGCGCGGGGCCGGTAGGCCTGCGGCGCACACCGCCTCCGCGAACCGCGTGACGCGGCGGTTCTCGGGATTGCCGACCACCGCGCAGCGCGGCAGCGCGTCACTCCCCGACGGCGACATAGCGCGTCTCCGGATTCCAGTGGTGGCGTCGGGCCGGGGTGAGGTCGAGGTTCACGTCGTGCGGTTCCAGCTCCTCGCGCAGACGCCGGGTGAGCTGTCCGCTCATGAAGTGGTGCCGCAGGTTGAGCGTGCGCAGATGTGTCAGCGGCTGGCCCGACAGCAGTGCACCGCCTCCCTCGTCGCTGAGGGCGCCCATGCTCAGGTCGAGCGACTCGATGCCCGCGACGATCGCGGCGGCGGCCACCGCTGCTGCGATGTCGTCCTGGATGTCACTGTTCTGCAGCCCCAGGTGGCGCAGCGCAGGCAGGCGCTCCGGCGCGGTCAGGAGCGGCGCGATGTCCTCCGCGGAGCAGTCGCCGCCGTACCAGGTGGTGCCCAGCCACAGCTCCAGGTGTCGCAGAGCGGGGAACTCACAGGCGCCCAGCGCCCGCACCGGCTCCGGTGGCAGGCCGCCGGACTCGATCCGCAGCGTGCGGAGCCCGTCGTGCCGCAGCGGCTCGATCACCAGGTTTTCAGCCCCGCGCACTCCCAGTTCGACCAGGCCGGGCCAGGCGCGCAGCAGCCGGCTGACGTCGCCCTGCTTGATCCACGAGATCTCCGACTCCTCGGACTCCACATCAGCGAGGAAGACCGCGCGAAGCCGCGGAAACCGGTGGGCCTCGGCGGTGAGCAGTTCGAGGACGGGATCGACGCCGTGCTCGTCCCACCCGTCCCACCACATACCGAGGACCAGCGCGGTGACCTCCTCGGACGGCACCTCGTCGAGGAACCGGCGCCACAGTTCCTCGAAGGAGCACTCCCACACGGAGAGCTTCCATGCGACCGACGCGGGCGCCGGCAGTGACGTGGGCCCGTCGTGCCCTGCGACGGGAAAGGCGTAGACGGGCAGGCCGTGAAAACGCGTCAGGTGCGAGGGGTAGTAGCTCACCATGCTGCTCACTCCCCCACCGAGACATAGCGGTTGATCGTGCCGTCGTCGTCCTCGTCCTGGTGTGCGTCACCTTGGGCGAGGTCCAGTTCGACGCCCGCCGGTTCCAGGGTCTGTCGTATGCGCTGTCGGACAGGCTCGCTGACGTAGTTGTGGTGCAGGTCGAGCTTCTTGAGGTGGGTCAGCGGCCGGCCTGCGAGGAGAGCGGCCGCGCCGTCGTCGCTCAGGGTGCCCATGGACAAATCCAGCACCTCCAGGCGGGCGACCACCGGCGCGGACGCGACGGCGGCGGCGATGTCGTCCTGGATCTCGCTGTTGCGCAGTGCGAGGTGGCGCAGGCTGGGCAGGCGCGTGCCGGACAGGATCGGCTCCAGGTCGGGGACCTCGCTGTCGGCGCCGTACCAGGACGTGCCGAGCCAGAGGTCGAGGTGGTCGAGCGCGGGCAGTTCGCTCGCGCCGATTCCCCGTACGACATCGACGGGCAGGCCTCCGGTCTGCACCGTAAGGGAACGCAGCCGGTCGTGCAGGAGCGGCTGGAACCTCAGCCCCGAGCCGCCGCGCACGGCGAACTCCTCCAGGTCCGGGAATCCGGCCAGCAGGCCGGTCACGTCGCTCTGGTTGATCCAGGAAATCTCGCATTCCTCGAACACCATGTCGCCGAGGAACAGGGCCCGCAGTGCGGGCAACCGGTCGCGGGCGGCCAGCAGCGCCTCGATGACCGAGGAACAGTCGGTGTCGTACGCCTCCTGCCAGGCTCCGACGATCAACGCGCGCACGCGGGTGGTGTCCACGGTCGAGCAGAAGCGGATGAAGGCCGTCTCCCACCCCTCGTCGGCGTCGTACACATCGCTGATGATCCGCCAGGCGACGGCGTCCGGGTCGGGCAGTTCGGCCGCGACGTCGGGCCCCGGAAAGGTGAAGGCGGGCAGGCGGTACAGCTCCTGCAGATGGTCCCCGATGGTCATCGGGCTGCTCCTGACGTGAGACGACGCTGATCTTCGATGCGTCAGCAGTTCTACCAAGAGGCACTGACAACGCCGTTCACACGGGCGCCGTCGCGGGTGGTTGTCAGTGGCGGCCCGTACTGTCGATCTCGAAGCCGGTGTGCTGTGCACCGGGCAGGAGGGGAGAGCCATGTACCGGCAGGGAGACGTACTCATCGTGCCCGTCGCGGAAGCGGCGGTGCCCGCTCACATCGCACGGGCGCCGAAGGAAGCGCGCGACGCCGGAGCTTGAGGGGTGGCGGCCAGGATCAGCTCATCAGTCCCGCAGCGAGGGTGGCACCCAGCCCCCAGCATGCCTCGACGTCTGCTTTGTCCGGCTCACCGGTCACGGTCACGGCCTCGGCCACGCGCCGCCAGTCGACGCCTGTCGTGGCCATGAGCCGGATCTGCGCAGGTGTCAGCGCCAGCCGGGCGCGGTGACCGAACTGCCGTCTCCCCTCAACACGTCATTGTCCAGGGGCCCTCGACGCGGCAGTCGGCGAACTGGGCGGACAGCCAGGACCGGTCGACGTAGCCGACCACGACGGCCGTGCGGGCGGAGTCCGGTGTGGATGCCCAGGGTGCGCAGGGCGCAGGGCGTTGTGGCCGCTGTAGAGCGCTTTCACGGGAAGGCCGTATGCCGCGTCGTACTGGTCGACGGCGTCGACTTGACGCACCGTCAGCTGCACTTCGGCACAAGCTGAGTACGCGTACGGATGTCCGTCGCGGCGGCCTCGGGACAGGATGCTCGCGTGATGGATTCCTCCGAACCCACGGCTACGCAAGGACGGCGCAGGGTCATCGCGCTCCTCCTGGTGACGGCCGTGCTCCTGTTCCCCCTGGTGGGCTGGTTGTATCACTCCGCCAACTACGCGCTCGAGCACAAGAATGCCACCGACTGGATGGCCAACCACGAGGCCAAGCAGTCGCTGGAGCGCGCCGCCGTGCTGATCGTCGGCGCACCGTGCCTGGGCACCCTCGTGTTCGGGATGGGTGGTGCGTTGTCGGGACGCCGCCCGGGCGTCTCGGCGGCCACAGGCGCGCTGATCGGCACACTGGCCGTCTGGATCACCGTCATCGTGGCGTTCTACATCGCCTTGCGGAACGCCAGGTTCGAGTTCTGAGGGAACCTGGCGGGAGCTCGCGACCGGTGGGCTCGGGCCGGGGTCCTGCTAGCGTCTTCGGGTGTTCTCCCTCCAAGAGCCGTCCCTCTTCACCCGGCTGCGCGACGCGCGGCGGGTGCTCGTCGCCGGTGCGGGTGGCGGTTTCGACGTCTACGCCGGGCTGCCGCTGGCCCTCGCTCTGCGCTCGGCCGGCAAGGAGGTTCACCTCGTCTGGAGAACCTGGCCGCCCTGGAACGCGACGGCGCCTACCTCGGCGCCTTCTCCGTCCCACGTCACAGCCGCGAGGGAGCCCTCTACCTGGATGCGGTGGCGCACGCCCAGCGGTGCACTCCCGGCCACCCCAGCATCGTGAACGACTCCATCG
>CBFHCJ010000304.1:0-7829 GCA_965654005.1 uncultured Streptomyces sp.
CGACAACCACGAGCTGTACGCCGCCGCCAAGGAGCTGCGCGCCCCGTACGAGCTGGTCAAGGAGGTCGCCGAGCTGGGCAAGCTGCCGGTCGTGCTGTTCTCCGCCGGTGGCGTCGCCACCCCGGCCGACGCCGCGCTCATGCGTCAGCTCGGCGCCGAGGGCGTCTTCGTCGGCTCCGGCATCTTCAAGTCCGGCGACCCGGCCAAGCGCGCCGCCGCCATCGTGAAGGCCACCACCTTCTACGACGACCCCAAGATCATCGCGGACGCGTCCCGCAACCTCGGCGAGGCCATGGTCGGCATCAACTGCGACACCCTCCCCGAGACCGAGCGCTACGCCAACCGCGGCTGGTGACACGACCCCGCACGATCCCCGAGGCATGACATACATGACTGACGCACCCGTCATAGGCGTCCTGGCCCTCCAGGGCGACGTACGGGAGCACCTCATCGCCCTGGCCGCGGCCGACGCCGTGGCCAGGCCGGTGCGGCGCCCCGAAGAGCTCGCCGAGGTCGACGGCCTCGTCATCCCCGGCGGCGAGTCCACCACCATCTCCAAGCTGGCCATCCTCTTCGGAGTGATGGAACCCCTCCGCGCGCGCGTGCGTGCCGGCATGCCCGTCTACGGCACCTGCGCGGGCATGATCATGCTCGCCGACAAGATCCTCGACCCGCGCTCGGGCCAGGAGACCGTCGGCGGCATCGACATGATCGTGCGCCGCAACGCCTTCGGGCGTCAGAACGAGTCCTTCGAGGCGGCGGTCGACGTCCAGGGAGTCGACGGCGAACCCGTGGAGGGCGTCTTCATCCGCGCCCCGTGGGTCGAGTCCGTCGGTGCCGAGGCCGAGGTGCTCGCGGAGCACGAAGGCCACATCGTCGCCGTACGCCAGGGCAACGCGCTGGCCACGTCGTTCCACCCGGAACTGACCGGCGACCACCGCGTGCACGCCCTGTTCGTCGACATGGTGCGGGCCGACCGGACACGGGAGTCCTTGTAGGATCTCTGGCGTTCGTTACAGAGATGGGTTACGCGAAGGAGACAGGCAGATGTCCGGCCACTCTAAATGGGCCACGACGAAGCACAAGAAGGCCGTGATCGACGCCAAGCGCGGCAAGCTCTTCGCGAAGCTGATCAAGAACATCGAGGTCGCGGCCCGGACCGGCGGCTCAGACCCCGAGGGCAACCCGACGCTCTACGACGCCATCCAGAAGGCGAAGAAGCAGTCGGTCCCGAACAAGAACATCGACTCCGCGGTCAAGCGCGGCGCGGGCCTCGAGGCCGGCGGCGCCGACTACGAGACGATCATGTACGAGGGCTACGGTCCGAACGGTGTCGCGGTGCTCATCGAGTGCCTCACCGACAACCGCAACCGCGCCGCCTCCGACGTCCGCGTCGCCATGACCCGCAACGGCGGCTCCATGGCCGACCCGGGCTCCGTCTCGTACCTGTTCAACCGCAAGGGTGTCGTGATCGTCCCCAAGGGCGAGCTGACCGAGGACGACGTCCTCGGTGCCGTGCTCGACGCGGGCGCAGAGGAGGTCAACGACCTCGGCGACTCCTTCGAGGTGATCAGCGAGGCCACCGACCTGGTCGCGGTCCGCACCGCCCTCCAGGAGGCCGGGATCGACTACGACTCCGCCGAGGCCAACTTCGTCCCGACCATGCAGGTCCAGCTGGACGAAGAGGGCGCCAACAAGATCTTCAAGCTGATCGACGCGCTCGAGGACAGCGACGACGTGCAGAACGTCTTCGCCAACTTCGACGTCAGCGACGAGATCATGGAGAAAGTGGACGCGTAGCGCTGCCGCGAGCTCGGCGATGACGGTGGGCCGGTGGGGCACGTCCCCCCGGCCCGCCGTCGTTGTCAGTGGCAGCGGATAGCCTGGGGTCAGTCAATGATCACCGCCCACGGGCCGCAACCATCGATTGAGGAACTCCGATGGTGCTCGGCCAGGTCCGCGGGAGCGGCTGGGGGCACCGCCCAGCGGTAGCTGGGGGAGGTTCGGCCGCAAAGAGGGGAGGCTCTGGTGCGCGTACTGGGGGTGGACCCGGGGCTGACCCGGTGCGGTGTGGGTGTCGTCGAGGGCGTTCCCGGCCAGCCGATGACCATGCTCGGCGTCGGTGTCGTCCGTACGCCCGTGGAAGCCGACCTCGGCCGCCGCCTCGTCGCCGTCGAGCAGGGCATCGAGCAGTGGCTCGACGAGCACCGGCCCGAATTCGTCGCCGTGGAGCGGGTGTTCAGCCAGCACAACGTGCGTACGGTGATGGGCACCGCCCAGGCCGGCGCCGTCGCCATGCTCTGCGCGGCCCGGCGCGGCATCCCCGTCGCCCTGCACACCCCCAGCGAGGTCAAGGCCGCCGTCACCGGCACGGGACGCGCCGACAAGGCCCAGGTCGGCGCCATGGTCACCCGGTTGCTCCGGCTCGACGCGCCGCCCAAGCCCGCCGACGCCGCCGACGCCCTCGCCCTCGCCATCTGCCACATCTGGCGCGCGCCCGCCCAGAACCGACTCCAGCGGGCCGTCGCCCTGCACGCATCGAAAGGCCGTACCGCATGATCGCCTTCGTCAGCGGCCCGGTCGCCGCCCTCGCCCCGGACTCCGCGGTGGTCGAGGTGGGCGGCATCGGTATCGCCGTCCAGTGCACCCCCAACACCCTCTCCGGGCTCCGGATGGGCCAACCCACCAAGCTCGCCACCTCCCTGGTCGTCCGCGAGGACTCGCTCACGCTGTACGGCTTCGCGGACGACGACGAGCGCCAGGTCTTCGAGCTGCTGCAGACCGCGAGCGGCGTCGGCCCGCGTCTGGCGCAGTCGATGCTGGCCGTGCACAGCCCGGACGCCCTGCGCCGTGCCGTGGCGACCGGTGACGAGAAGGCCCTCATCGCCGTCCCCGGCATCGGCAAGAAGGGCGCCCAGAAGCTGCTCCTGGAGCTGAAGGACCGCCTGGGCGAGCCGATCGGCGCCCCCGCGGTCGGCACGCCGGTCACCTCCGGCTGGCGCGACCAACTGCACGCCGCCCTGATCGGCCTGGGGTACGCGACGCGCGAGGCGGAAGAGGCCGTGGCCGCGGTCGCTCCGCAGGCCGAGGCCGCCGAGGGCATGCCCCAGGTGGGACAGCTGCTGAAGGCCGCCCTGCAGACTCTGAACCGAGCCCGCTGACCGCCGAACCACCGCGCCACCACGAGACCGCGAGGCAGAAGAACCGATGAACCGGGATGACACGGACGACACGACCGGCACCCCCGCCCCCGAGCGGCTCGTCGACCCCGCCGCGGAGCGGCTGGTGGGTTCTGTCGCCGACCGTGAGGACCAGGCCGTCGAGGCCGCCCTGCGCCCCAAGGACCTGGACGAGTTCATCGGCCAGGAGAAGGTCCGCGAGCAGCTCGACCTCGTGCTGCGCGCCGCACGCGCGCGGGGTGCCACCGCCGACCACGTGCTCCTGTCCGGCGCCCCGGGCCTCGGCAAGACCACCCTCTCGATGATCATCGCGGCCGAGATGGGCGCCCCCATCCGCATCACCAGCGGCCCCGCCATCCAGCACGCCGGCGACCTCGCCGCGATCCTCTCCTCCCTCCAGGAGGGCGAGGTCCTCTTCCTCGACGAGATCCACCGCATGTCGCGTCCCGCCGAGGAGATGCTCTACATGGCGATGGAGGACTTCCGCGTCGACGTGATCGTCGGCAAGGGACCCGGCGCCACCGCCATCCCGCTGGAACTGCCGCCGTTCACCCTGGTCGGCGCCACCACACGCGCGGGCTTGCTGCCGCCCCCGCTGCGCGACCGCTTCGGCTTCACCGCCCACATGGAGTTCTACGAGCCCGCCGAGCTGGAGCGGGTCATCCACCGCTCGGCGAGCCTGCTCGACGTCGAGATCGACACGGACGGCGCCGCCGAGATCGCCGGACGGTCCCGTGGCACGCCCCGTATCGCCAACCGGCTGCTGCGCCGCGTACGAGACTATGCGCAGGTCAAGGCCGACGGTGTGATCACCCGTGAGATCGCGGCGGCCGCCCTTCGTGTCTACGAGGTCGACGCCCGAGGTCTCGACCGCCTCGACCGCGCCGTCCTTCAGGCCCTGCTCAAGCTGTTCGGCGGCGGTCCCGTCGGCCTGTCCACGCTCGCCGTCGCGGTGGGGGAGGAGCGCGAGACCGTCGAAGAGGTAGCCGAGCCCTTCCTGGTCAGAGAGGGTCTGCTCGCCCGTACCCCGCGTGGGCGCGTGGCGACCCCGGCGGCCTGGGCGCACCTCGGCCTCACCGCGCCACGCGGCGCGACCGGGGGAAACGGACAACAGGGCCTGTTCGGGGCGTGACGGCGCGGGACTCGCATCGGCAGGAACCCGGGTGCCATGCTGAGCGTTGTTCCTTGCGAGCGGACTCGCCTAGACTCCGCCGATGCCGCCTATGTGGGCAGCATCGACCACCCCCATCCACCAGGCCGCCGATCGAGCGGTCGTGCGAAGGAAATTCCGTCCCGTGAAAATCGTGACCCTCCTCCCGTTCATCGTGCTCATCGGGGCCATGTTCCTGATGACCCGCTCGGCCAAGCGCAAGCAGCAGCAGGCTGCCCAGATGCGCAACGACATTCAGCCCGGCAGCGGCGTCCGCACGATCGGGGGCATGTACGCGACGGTCAAGGAGGTCAACGAGGACACGGTCCTCGTTGACGCGGGCCCGGGCGTGGAACTGCTCTTCGCGAAGAACGCGATCGGCGCCGTCCTCTCCGACGACGAGTACAACCGCATCGTCCACGGCGTCGAGCACGACCTGAAGACCGACGGCGCCGTCGTGCCGGACGACGCGTCCTCCCTCACCGAGACCGACGAGCCCGCCGTCGACGCCGCTCCCGATGCCTTTGACGACAAGCCTGTGGACCTCGGCAAGAAGGCCGCGGCCGAGGACGCCGCCGACGAACCGGCCGAGGCGAAGGCGGACGCAGCAGAGCCGCAGAAGACGGACGGCGAGGCCGACGCGAAGTAACCGCACCCCGGGACCGGACGCGGACACGCGTCCCGGCGCCCGGGTTGTGCGGTTTTCGCGCGGTATTCCTACACAATGGCATGGCCGCCCGCGCGCTGACCCCGCGCGCGGCGGCCCGAGAGGGAGTACGAGAAGGTGGCAGCACCGAAGAAGGGCCGGAGCGCGGGCGCCCAGAGCAAGCCGTGGCGCTCACTGGCCCTCATCCTGATCGCCATCGCGGCGCTCACCGGGGGAATGTTCATCTCCGGTAACACCACTCCGCGTCTCGGCATCGACCTCGCCGGCGGCACGAGCATCACGCTCAAGGCGAAGAGCGGCCAGGAATCCGCGATCAACAAGACCAACATGGACACCGCGGTCGACATCATGAACCGCCGTGTCAACGGTCTGGGTGTCTCCGAGGCGGAGGTCCAGACGCAGGGCGATCGCAACATCATCGTCAACATCCCCAGGGGCACCAACTCCAAGCAGGCCCGGGAGCAGGTCGGCACCACGGCCAAGCTGTACTTCCGCCCCGTACTGGCCACCGAGGTCAGCGGCTCGCCCGCCTCGGCCACCCCGACGCCGAGCGCCTCCAGCAGCGCCTCGAAGAAGGCCACGGACAAGGCCACGAAGGCGACCTCGTCCAGCTCCCCGAACCCGTCGCCGAGCGCGACCTCGCAGGGCCGCGCGATCACCGACGCGCTGAAGGCCGGCTCCACGGCCTCGCCGTCCGCGTCTAACTCGGCGTCGAGCCCGGCCTCCGCCTCCGCGAGCGCCAAGCCCTCCGCCAGCGCCTCCCCTTCGGCAAGCAGCAGCAGCTCCGCCTCCGCCGCGGCCACCAAGCTCGAGGCCGAGTACACCACGCTGAACTGCGCCAATGAGGCCGTCCGCGCCAAGGCCGGTGTGGGTGCCAAGTCCACCGACCCCACTGTGGCCTGCGGCAAGAACTCCCAGGGGCAGTGGCAGAAGTACATCCTCGGCCCGGCCGAGGTCGCCGGTACGGACGTGAAGAAGGCCCAGGCCGTCTACGACACCCAGGGCACCGCCGGCTGGACCGTCACCATGGACTTCACGTCCGCGGGGTCCAAGAAGTTCGCGAGCATCACCGGCAAGCTGGCGCAGAACCAGCCGCCGCAGAACCAGTTCGCCATCGTCCTCGACGGCGAGGTCGTCTCCGACCCCTACGTCAAGGAGGCGCTGACCGGCGGCAACGCCCAGATCACCGGCAACTTCGACCAGACCGAGGCCAAGGACCTGGCGAACGTACTGTCGTACGGTGCGCTCCCGCTCTCCTTCGAGGAGCAGAGCGTCACCACCGTCACCGCCGCGGTCGGCGGTGAGCAGCTGCACGCCGGTCTGATCGCCGGCGCGATCGGCCTCGCGCTGGTCGTCGTCTACTTGGTGATCTACTACCGGGGCCTGTCGACGATCGCGATCGCCTCGCTGCTGGTCTCCGCGGTCATGACCTACGTGATCATGTCCCTGCTCGGCCCGACCATCGGCTTCGCCCTGAACCTGCCGGCGGTCTGCGGTGCCATCGTCGCGATCGGCATCACCGCGGACTCGTTCATCGTGTTCTTCGAACGCATCCGGGACGAGATCCGCGAGGGCCGTTCCCTGCGGCCCGCCGTCGAGCGGGCCTGGCCGCGCGCGCGGCGCACCATCCTGGTCTCCGACTTCGTGTCGTTCCTGGCCGCCGCCGTGCTGTTCGCCGTCACCGTCGACAAGGTCCAGGGCTTCGCGTTCACGCTCGGTCTGACCACGGTCCTCGACGTGGTCGTCGTCTTCCTGTTCACCAAGCCGCTGATGACGATCCTCGCCCGCCGGAAGTTCTTCGCGAGCGGCCACCGCTGGTCCGGACTCGACCCGAAGAGCCTCGGCGTCCAGCCGCCCCTGCGGCGCACCCGTCGTCTTTCCGCCCCCGTCGACCCGAAGGAGGCGTGAGAGATGTCGAAGCTCGGCAACCTCGGCGCCCGGCTCCACCGAGGCGAGGTCGGTTACGACTTCGTCGGCAACCGCAAGATCTGGTACGGCGTCTCGATCCTGATCACCATCACGGCCATCCTCGGGCTGACGGTGCGCGGCCTGAACATGGGCATCGAGTTCCAGGGCGGTGCCGTCTTCACCACCCCGAAGACGAGCGTCTCGGTGGCTCAGGCGGAGACCTACGCGAAGGAAGCCTCCGGCCACGACGCCGTCGTGCAGAAGCTCGGCAGCGGCGGCCTCCGCATCCAGATCGCGGGCATCGACACCAACCAGGCCGACAAGGTCTCGGCGAAGCTCGCCGAGGACCTGAACGTCCCGCAGAAGGACGTCACGGGTGAGTCGGTCGGCCCGAGCTGGGGCGAGCAGGTCGCCAGCAAGGCCTGGCAGGGCCTGGCGATCTTCATGGTGCTCGTGGTGATCTACCTGGCGATCGCCTTCGAGTGGCGCATGGCCGTCGCGGCCCTGGTCGCGCTGATCCACGACATCACCATCACGGTCGGCATCTACGCCCTCGTCGGCTTCCAGGTGTCGCCCGGTACGGTGATCGGTCTGCTGACGATCCTCGGTTACTCGCTCTACGACACGGTCGTCGTCTTCGACAGCCTCAAGGAGCAGACGAAGGACCTCACCAAGCAGACCCGCTGGACCTACAGCGACGTCGCCAACCGCTCGATCAACAGCACCCTGGTGCGTTCCATCAACACCACCGTGGTGGCGCTGCTGCCGGTCGCCGGTCTGCTGTTCATCGGTGGCGGCTTCCTCGGCGCGGGCACGCTCAACGACATCTCGCTCTCCCTGTTCGTCGGCCTCGCGGCCGGTGCGTACTCGTCGATCTTCATCGCCACGCCGCTCGTCGCCGACCTCAAGGAGCGCGAGCCGCAGA
>CBFHCJ010000305.1:0-7805 GCA_965654005.1 uncultured Streptomyces sp.
TCTCGCAGCCTCTCGCTCTGGGTGGTGCTCATCCGGGTGACTCCTCGGCCGCGTGTGCTGTTGTGGGTAGGTCGCGTGTCAGGTCAAAGGGTATCCGGTCCCGGAGGGTGTTGCCGTCCACCTGCGCCGCCGCTCGGCTGCGCCGCCGCTCGGGCTCGGGCGCCGCTCGCTCCGCGCCGCCGCTGGAGCTCGGGCGCGCTCGGGCGTGAACGGTCGAGCCGATGGCGAGTGCCGGAGCAGGGCGCGGGTACCGTGATCATGGGCGAGCCGCCCGGAGTCGCCCATCCGTTCGCCGCACTCGTTCACCCATCCGTTCACCCATCCGTTCGTACAGGTCATCGAGGACGTCTGCCGTGCCGTTCCCCCCGCTCCCGCGCACCCGCCTGCGCAGAAGGAGCCTGCTCGCCTCGGCCGCGGGTGCCGCGCTGCTCACGGGCTGCTCCGGCGCCTGGGATTC
Organism: uncultured Streptomyces sp.; assembly: GCA_965654005.1. Classification (GTDB taxonomy): domain Bacteria; phylum Actinomycetota; class Actinomycetes; order Streptomycetales; family Streptomycetaceae; genus Streptomyces. Next base: position 458 of record CBFHCJ010000305.1, read on the forward strand.
GACCGCCTCTGGCGGCAGCCGATCGGTCGCCGACCGGGCACGCGCGCGTGTGGCCCGCGACAGCGAGGAGTTGGCCGCGCGGTACGCGGCCGTGATCGCCGCCCATCCGGCGCTCGCGGCCCGGCTGCGGCCGCTGCGCGCGGAGGTCGTCCAGCACGCACAGGCGTTCGGGGGCGGCTCGGGCAGCTCGGCGTCTCCCTCGGTATCCCCCTCGGCGTCCCACTCAGCCTCGGGGGCGGCCTCGTCGTCGGCCTCACCCAGCGCGTCTCCCGTGCCGGAAGACCCCAAGTCGGCCCTCGCCGGCCTGGCCGCTGCCGAGCGGACCCTGGCCGACCGACGGGCCAGGGCGCTGCTGGACGTGCCGGGCGAGCTGGCGCGGCTGATGGCGTCCGTGGCGGCGGCCGGAGCCGCGCACGCGTATCTGCTGACGGAGGGCTAGAAGTGAGTGCGACCACCAGCGCGCCGAGCACGACAGGCGGCACCCCGCGCACGGCCGGCGGGGCGCCGAAGACCGAGAGCGGCGAACTGACGGCCCTGCAGGCCGCCCTGCGCGCCGAGCACGCCGCGGTGTACGGCTACGGCGTCGTCGGCGGACGGATGGCCCAGGACCGGCAGCGTGAGGCAAGGGCCGCGTACGACGCCCATCGCGCCCGGCGGGACGAGCTGACCCGGGCCGTACTGGACCTCGGGGGCACGCCGGACGCCGCCGCGGCCGCGTACGCGCTGCCCTTCCCCGTCCCGGACTCCGCCACCGCGGTGCGGCTGGCGGCCCAACTGGAGGAGCGGGTGGCCGGCGTGTACTCGGACCTCGTCCGCGCCTCGAAGGGTGAGCGGCGCAGCTTCGCCGCCTCGGCGCTGCGGGAGGCGGCGGTGCGGGCGGTGCGCTGGATCGGCGAGAGCGTAGCCTTCCCTGGTCTCGCCGAGCGGGCGGCGCCCAACCCCTCCGCGTCGGCGACACCGCGGACCTGAGCGGACATGAGGCGTACGCGCACTCCGCACGCGTGCGAAGCCGACCTGGAAGGGAACAACTCGCGCATGGCTTTCGAACCGCCGCAGCGTCTCGTGCGGGCGCTCGGCGAGACGCAGCGGGACGGCGGCGCCGAGTGGCTGGACCGGCTTCCCGAGCTGGTCCGACGGACCGTGGATCTACGCGAGTTGACCGTGGAGCGGGTGCAGGCGCCGGGCGGCCGCAGCAGCCTGGTGCTGCTGGTGCGGCAGGCCGACGGTACGCCCGCGGTGCTGAAGATCGCGCCGCCGTGGGCCCGGCCGGAGAGCGAGCGGGTCGCGCTCGCGCACTGGGACGGCTTCGGGGCCGTGCGGCTCCTGGACGCGGACACCGAGCATGGCGTACTGCTGCTGGAGCGGCTGCACCCGGAGATGTCCGTGCGCTCGCTGCCGGAGGCCAACGCCCTGCTGGAGGCCGCCGGGACGCTGCGGCGACTGTGGGTGGAGCCCCCCGCCGGTCACGCCCTGGAGACGGTGGCCGCGCGGACCGGGCGGCAGGCCGAGGCGATGCGGGCGAGCGCGCAGGCGGACCCCGAGGCGGCACAGTTGGTCGCGGCGGCGCTGGCGGCGCGCGAGCGGTTGCTCGCCGACCCTCCCGAGGAACGGCTGCTGCACGGCACCTTCCGGCAGAGCAAGATCCTTGCCGGGAAACGGATGCCATGGCTGGCCGTGGGTCCCGACCCGGTGGTCGGCGAGTGCGCCTTCGATCTGGCGCGGCTGGTGCGCGACCGGGTCGAGGACCTGATCGCGGCGCCGTCCGGTGCTGCGATAACCCGTCGCCGGGTGAAACGGCTTGCGGAGTCGCTGGACCTCGAACAGGAGCGGTTGCGCGGCTGGACGCTGTTCCGGGCCGTTGAGTCGGGGGTGCGGGCTCGCCGGGTCGGCCGGCCGCAGGATGCCGAGTTGCTGCTGGAGTTCGCCAGTTGGCTGTAGCGCCCGGGCCGTTGGGGGTGTTGTGGCACCCGGGCGATTGTGTGGGGGAGGCTTTCGCAGCCGCGGCGAGCATGACCGCCGCCGTGGCCGCCGCGTCTGTGAGACGCCCATAGGGTCACGAAGAACTGTCTGAGCCCTTCCTCAAAATCGACGGACGGGCGCCCGGGGGTGACCGGCGGCCGTCTCGGCGGCGAAGGATAAGGCCGGCAGGCGGGCGATCGCCTCGTCCACCGGCAGCACCACACGCTCACCCGTCTTGCGGTCCTTCAGCTCCAGGACGCCCTCGGCGGAGCGGCGGCCCGCCACCAGAATCTGCGGCACACCGATCAGCTCGGCGTCCGTGAACTTCACGCCCGGCGAGACACCCGCCCGGTCGTCGACCAGGACGCGGACGCCGGCCGCGGCCAGCTTCCGGGAGACGTCGAGGGCCAGCTCGGTCTGCAGCGCCTTGCCCGCCGCCACCACATGGACGTCGGCCGGGGCGACCTCCTTGGGCCAGACGAGGCCCTGCTCGTCGGCGGTCTGCTCGGCGAGCGCGGCCACGGCGCGGGAGACGCCGATGCCGTAGGAGCCCATGGTCACGCGGACCGGCTTGCCGTTCTGGCCGAGGACGTCGAGCTTGAGGGCGTCGGTGTACTTGCGGCCCAGCTGGAAGATGTGGCCGATCTCGATGGCGCGGTCGAGCTTGAGCCCGGTGCCGCAGTCGGGGCACGGGTCGCCCTCCTGCACCACCACGACGTCCACGTACTCGTCGACCTCGAAGTCACGCCCCGCGACCACGTTCTTCACGTGGAAGCCGTCCTTGTTGGCACCGGTGATCCAGGAGGTGCCGGGGGCCACGCGCGGGTCGGCGACGTACTTGACCTTCTCCAGGCCCTGCGGGCCGACATAGCCGCGGACCAGGTCCGGGCGACCCACGAAGTCCTCGGCGGTGACCAGCTCGACGGCCGCCGGGGCGAAGTGCGCCTCGACCTTGCCCAGGTCGACCTCGCGGTCGCCGGGGACGCCGACGGCGACGATCTCGCCGTCGACCTTGACGAGGAGGTTCTTCAGGGTGGCGGAGGCCGGGACGCCGAGGTGGGCGGCCAGGGTCTCGATGGTCGGGGTGTCCGGGGTCGGGATCTCCTCGGCCGCCGGGACGCCGGAGCCGTCGACCGGCTTCAGCCCGTACGTGATCGCCTCGGTGTTCGCCGCGAAGTCGCAGTTCGGGCAGTCCGCGAAGGTGTCCTCGCCGGCACCGGCCGGGGCGAGGAACTCCTCGGACTTGGAGCCGCCCATCGCGCCCGCGGTCGCGGCGACGATCCGGTAGTCGAGGCCGAGGCGCGCGAAGACCTTCTGGTACGCCTCGCGGTGCAGGGCGTACGACCGGGCGAGGCCCTCGTCCTCCAGGTCGAAGGAGTACGAGTCCTTCATCAGGAACTCGCGACCGCGCAGGATGCCCGCGCGCGGCCGGGCCTCGTCCCGGAACTTGGTCTGGATCTGGTAGAGGATCACCGGCAGGTCCTTGTACGAGGACGCCTGGTCCTTCACCAGCAGGGTGAAGATCTCCTCGTGGGTGGGGCCGAGGAGGTAGTCGCCGCCCTTGCGGTCCTTGAGGCGGAACAGCTCGGCGCCGTACTCGTCCCAGCGGCCTGTCGCGTCGTACGGCTCGCGCGGCAGCAGGGCGGGCAGCAGCACCTCCTGGGCGCCGATCGCGTCCATCTCCTCGCGGACGATCCGCTCCACGTTGGCGAGGACCTTCTTGCCGAGCGGCAGCCAGGTCCACACACCTGCGGCGGTACGGCGGACGTAGCCCGCGCGGACCAGCAGCTTGTGGCTGAGGACCTCGGCGTCCGCCGGGTCGTCGCGCAGCGTCTTCGCCATCAACTGGGACATGCGCTGGACCGGTGCGTTCGCCATGATTCTCGACTCCTGCTGCGAAAGGGTGATGGCTAGGAGGTTAGCCGGGCACCCTGTGCGGGCGGTAATCGGATATCACCTGCCCGGGCGGTGACCGGTCATCGCCTGCGCAGCGGCAGCGGCGCTCCCATCACGGCGTACGGCTTCGGCGCGCTGGGGAACAGCACCTGTCGCGCCAGGTCCTCGTACCCGAGGGAGTGGTAGAGCCCCCGCGCCGGACTGTCGGTGTCGATGGCCGAGAGGATGGACCGCGTTTCCGTGGCGCTGTCCGTGATCGTCGTGATGAGCGAACGGCCGATACCGCGGTTCTGGTAGGACGGGTGGACGTGCAGCTCGGTGATCACGAACGAGTCGTCGAGCCAGTGGTCGTTGCCCTGGGCGCGGAGGTAGGGCTCCACGACCGTGGACCACCAGTGGGCGCGGTCGTTGGGCATGCCGTAGACGAACCCCACGAGCCATCCGTCGGCGGTGGTGGCGCCGAGCGCGCGGGCTCCCGGGTAGGTCATGTGCCGCAGCACGATCTGGCGGCGTACGGCGATCTCGTCGGTGTCGAGCCCGAACGCGACGGCCTGCACGGCGAGCGCCTCGTCGACACGGGCGGCCAGGTCGAGAGGGCCGATCACGACGTCGTCGGGGTTGCGGTGACCGTGACCGGGGAAGCGCAGCATGTCGGGGAGACTACCCGTCGCGTCCGAGCCTCAGAACACCACTCGGAGGTGCGGCTAGAACAGCACGCTCATGAACGCGCCGATCTCCTGGAAGCCCACCCTGTGGTACGTCCGCCTCGCGGCGGTGTTGAAGTCGTTGACGTACAGGCTCACCAGCGGCGCCACGTCCGCCAGCGCATAGCGCAGTACCGCCGCCATGCCGGGGGCCGCGACGCCACGGCCGCGGTACTCGGGGGCGACCCACACCCCCTGGATCTGGCAGGCGTGCGCTGTCGCCGCGCCGATCTCCGCCTTGAAGACGACCTTGCCGCCGTCGTCGAGGCGGGCGAACGAGCGACCGGAGCCGACGAGTTCCGCGACCCGGGCCTGGTAGAGCAGGCCGCCGTCGCCGGCCATCGGGGAGACGCCTACCTCCTCGGTGAACATCGCCACGCACGCCGGCATGATCGTCTCCATCTCGTCCTTGCGGATACGGCGGACGTACGGATCCGGGGCGGTGTCGGCGGGCATACGGTCGGCGACCATCAGCGGCTGGTGGGCGCGGACCTCGCGGGCCGGGCCCCAGCTCGGCTCCAGCAGCTGCCACAGCAGGGCGGTGGCCTCGGCGGGGCCGACGATCGAGGAGCAGCGGCGACCCGCGCGCCGGGCACGGTCGGCGAAGGCCCGCACCGCGCGCGGCTGCGCGCAGATCGGGACGAGGTTGGCGCCCGCGTAGCACAGCGACGTCAGCATGCCGTCCTCGTACCAGCCCCACATCTCGCCGCCGAGGCGCCAGGGGTCGAGGCCCGCGACCTGGACCCTGGACGTCACGAAGGCGTTGACGACCGGCTCGCGGTCGAGGACGGCGAGCGCGGCGGCCAGGTCACTCGGTTCGAGGACCCGGGTGGTGGTCTGCGTCAACACGTGCGGGAACCTCACCCTGGGGTCTGCTGATCTCCGCACTGTACCTGGCGCGCCTCTGGGGCGCCGCCCGTGTTTTGGACCGTAGGTTCGCCGTCACTCACGGTTGCCGAGTGGCGAACGCGGCGAACCCTATGAATGCCTCCCAGGCGGCGGAGGGGAGCGCGAGGGTGGGGCCGGTTCCGGGGGTGTGCTTGGAGTCGCGGACGTGGATGGTGGTGGGGCAGGGGGCGACCTCTACGCACTCGCCGCCGTCCCCGCTGCTGTAGCTGGACTTGCGCCAGGCGAGGGCGACTTCGAGGCACTGGCCTCCTTCGCCGCTGCTGTAGCTGCTCTTGAACCAGTTCATGTCTCTCCCAGCAACTTCTCTACGAGGGCCAGTGATTCGCGCGGTGTCAGGGCTTGGGCGCGCAGGACGCCGTACCGATCCTCCATTTCCCTGACCGTCTGGCGATCGGTGTAAAGGCGGCTGCTCATGTGCGCATCCACGTAAGCGATCCTGCGCCCCTTCGTCGTCTCGATCAAGGTGAAGCGGCCGATGAGTGCTGCATGCTCCTCACGATCGTCCGGCATCACCTGAATCTCCACTCCGCGCTGCTGGCCGATCAGCAGAATCTGCTCCAACTGGCCCCGCATGACCTCTCGTCCGCCCAGCCGCTTGCGCAGCACAGCCTCCTCCATCACGAAGCTGATAGTGGGCATCGGCTTCCGCACGAAGATCTGCTGTCGAGCCAGGCGTGCCGCCACACGCTGTTCGATCGTCTCTTCGTCCAGGGCAGGCCGCCACATGGCGAACACCGCCCGCGCATAGTCCTCTGTCTGCAACAACCCGGGGACCACCTGCACAGCGAAGAAGTGCAACGCCACCGCCTCCTTCTCGAACCTCGCCGCATCCTGGAAGAACGGCGGATACTGCGCCCTCTCCATCTCCTCGACGAATTCCAGCAACACCCCGCGCGCCCCGAGCACTTCATCGGCCCCCACGATGAACTCCGCTGCCGGAATACGCCTGCCCTGCTCGAACGACGCAATCGTCGACTCCGAGTACCCCGTACGCGAGCCGAGTTCGGCACGCCCCATCTCTTCCGTCGTCCGCAACCTCTTCAACAGCCGCCCGAAGATGTGCTGTACACCCGTCACCTGGTCCTCGCTCATACACACCTCACCGCTCTCACGCAGCCTTGGTTACGGCTCACCCCGCGTACAAACGCACCCTGGCCACGTACAACGCACGGCCGTCCCGGCTGAGCCCCTGGTCAACGCTACGCAGAGTGCGCGACCGTGAGCGATATGAAGTCGGCAATCCCGTCCAACTGGCATATTCAGAAACGCATCGAATCCGCACACGAGTTCGCCATGCGATTCACATCGACCCCACGTGGCGCACGGCTCGCCAGGCGTCTCGTCTCGCATCGCCTCCACGAATGGGGCCACCCCTACGACAGCCCCCTCAGCGAAGCCGTCACTCTCATCGCCGCCGAGTTGGCCGCCAACGCCGTACGGCACGGGCACGTACCGGGGCGGGACTTCCACCTCAGGCTGACCGAAACCCCGGACACCGTGCGGCTCGAAGTCTCCGACACCCGTACCGAGCGGCTGCCGGAGCCCCGGCCCCCGCACGACCCGGCGGACGACGAGTCCGGGCGTGGGCTGTTGCTGGTCGAGGCGCTGGCCGACCGGTGGGGCGTCGAGCCGCGCACCCCCGGGAAATGCGTATGGGCGGAAATCCAGCAGAACGGCGAAGAACGGAAGAACGACTGAGTCCCGCCACCGGCAGGTGACGGGACTCAGGAAAAGGTGCGCGGACGGGCGCGGACGGAGATCAGCCGGCGACCTCGACCGACGGCTCGCCGGAGGCGACGCCCTCGGCCTCCATCTGCTCGGCGAGCTTCATGGCCTCCTCGATGAGGGTCTCCACGATCTTCGACTCGGGGACGGTCTTG
>CBFHCJ010000306.1:0-7779 GCA_965654005.1 uncultured Streptomyces sp.
GACGCTCCCGCGCTGCCCGACGGGACGGGGCTGGTGGTCGTCGTGAACAAGGGCGCGGCGACCTCCGACCGGGTGCGCGCCCTCCAGGAGGCCCTGCCCGGCGCCGAGACCGTGGAGTGCGAACCGTCCGAAGTGCGGGCCGAGTCGGAGAGGGCGGCCGCCCGTGCCCGCGTCCTCGGGGTGTGCGGCGGCGACGGCACGGTGAACGCGGCCGCCGAGGTCGCCCTGCGCCACTCTCTCCCGCTCGCCGTCCTGCCGGGCGGCACCCTCAACCACTTCGCGCTCGACCTCGGCATCGAGGACGTCCGCGACGTGGTCCGCGCCGTCGAGCGGGGCGAGGCGGTCCGCGTGGACGTGGGACGTTTCTCGTCGGGCGAGGCCCGGGGCTGCTTCCTCAACACCTGCAGCCTGGGCGTGTATCCGGAGTTGGTGCGGGAGCGGGAGCGCTGGTCGCACCGGATCGGGGGCTGGCCGGCCGGGGTCCTCGCCGCGCTGCGTGTGCTGCGCGCCGACCGACACCCCCTGGGCGTCGAACTCGGCGGTACCACACGCCCGTTGTGGCTGCTCTTCGCCGGCAACGGCATGTACCACCGTATGGGCCTCGCCCCCGGCCGCCGCTACGACCTGGCCGACGGCCGGCTCGACGTACGGGTCGTGCACGGCGGCCGCCGCCCGGCCGCCCGTCTGCTGGCCGCCGCTCTCGCGGGGCCGCTGTCCCGCTCGCCGGCCCACGCGGCCGTGCGGGTGCGGCGTCTGCGGCTGGACGGCGTGGCTCCGGGCACCCTGCTCGCGTACGACGGCGAAGTGACCGCGGTCCAGGGCGAGGTGACGCTCGACAAGCTGCCGGACGCACTGACCGTCTACCTACCGCTGCCCTCTCGGTGACACTGCCGCTTGTCCATATTTCAAGACGCCCATCTCATTATTCGACATGATCGCGTACGGTGATGTGTACCGCCCCCGGGGTGACGTCCTCGGGGTCCGTACGACGAGAAGAGGCAGGTCATGCCGAAGGAGACGGCCGTCTACACGCACGGCCACCATGAGTCCGTGCTGCGCTCGCACACCTGGCGTACCGCCGCCAACTCGGCGGCGTACCTCCTCGATTCGCTGAAGCCGCACATGAAGATCCTGGACATCGGCTGCGGCCCCGGCACGATCACCGCGGACCTGGCGGCCCTGGTCCCCGACGGCCATGTGACCGGGGTCGACCGCGCGCCGGGGATCCTGGAGCAGGCCCGGGCCACGGCCGCCGACCGTGGCCTGACGAACGTCGACTTCGCGGTCGCGGACGTGCACGCGCTGGAGTACCCGGACGACACTTTCTGCGTGGTCCACGCCCACCAGGTGCTGCAGCACGTGGGCGACCCGGTGCAGGCGCTGCGCGAGATGCACCGGGTGACCAGGCCGGGTGGTCTCATCGCCGTCCGCGAGTCGGACTTCGGTGCGATGACCTGGTACCCGGCATCCAAGGGCATGGACGACTGGCTGGACCTGTACGGGCGGGTGGCCCGCGCCAACGGCGGCGAGCCTGACGCGGCGCGGCGTCTGAAGTCATGGGCACTGCGCGCGGGCTTCAGGGACATCACTGCCACCTCCAGCACCTGGACCTTCGCCACCGCCGAGGAGCGGGCCTGGTGGAGCGGGCTGTGGGCGGACCGCACCCTCGCCTCGGCCTACGCGCAGCGCGCCACCGAGGGGCGCCACGCGACCACCGAGCAGCTGCGGGCCGTGTCGGAGGCTTGGCGGGAATGGGGCCGGCAGGAGGACGGCTGGTTCTCCGTCCTGCATGGAGAAATTCTCTGCCGAAAGGACGTCTGAATCCGCGCTTGATCCGCGGTTTTCGGGAAACTCGGATCCGCAGGAGGTTCACATCATGGTTCCGATCCTGCTGGTTCTTCTGCTGGTTCTGATTCTCTTCGGCGCCGGATTCGCGCTGAAACTGCTGTGGTGGATCGCCTTGGCGGTGCTCGTGCTCTGGCTCCTGGGATTCCTGGTGCGCGGCACGACCGCGGCCGGAGGGCGCGGTCGATGGTATCGCTGGTGACCGGTCGGTGATCCGTCCATCACCGGTGTTCCATGATCCGTCCGACCCGTCGGGGATCAGTCACGCGGAAGCAACGGTCCGAGCGGCCCGAGGTCCAGATTCAGGTCCTCGGGCCGCAGTCCGTATTCCTGCAGTCGTATTCCGGCGTCCGTATTCCGGCGCCCCTGTCCCGTAGTCCGTATCGCGTAGTCCGTATCGCGCAGTCCGTATCCCACAGTCCGTATCCCACAGTCCGTATCCCGCAGTCCGTATCGCTCCCGCAGTTCGGCCATGCGGTCGTCGAGCAGCATGGGATGTGCGGGCGAGTTCAGCCACGCGGTGTGCCGAGCCGCCGCCGGGCGGGCCCGAGGGAGCGTCCCCGGCGCATGACACCTGCCCAGGGGTCGGTGCGGGCCTGGTCGGCGGCGTCGGCGATGGTCCAGCGGCGGGCGTCGAGGTCCGGGGCGTCCAACTGGTCCCAGGACAGGGGCGTGGCGACCGGTGCGCCGGGCCGGGCCCGGACCGTGAAGGGGGCGACCGCGGTCTGCGCGTACGCGTTGCGCTGCACGTCGAGATAGAGCCGCTCGCCCCGGTCCTTCTTGCGGGCGGCGGTGGTGAGCCGGTCCGGGTGGGCGTCGACGAGCGTGTCGGCGACGTCCTTGGCGAACTCCCGTGCCTCGTCGAAGTCGTGGCGCCCGCTGACCGGCACGACGATGTGCATCCCGCGCGATCCGGTGGTCATCAGACCGGACGGCAGCTTCAGTTCGTCGAGCAGGTCACCCAACAGCCTGGCGGTCTCGCGTACTTGATCGAAGTCGTCGCCCGACGGGTCGAGGTCGAAGACGATCCGGTCGGGCCGGTCGAGGTGGTCGGTGCGGGAGAGCCAGCGGTGCAAGGTGAGGCAGGCCTGGTCGGCGAGGTGGACGAGGGTGGCGGTGTCGTCGCAGACGGTGTGGCAGACGGTGCCGCCCTCTTTGGGTACCTCGACGCGGTGGATCCAGTCCGGGTAGTGCTCCGGAGTGTTCTTCTGCATGAAGCGGAGCCCGTCGACACCGTCCGGGTGGCGCTCCAGCATCAGGGGCCGACCGCGCAGATGGGGCAGCATGTACGGCGCGACGGAACGGTAGTACTCGACAAGGTCGGCCTTGGTGTACTCCTTGTGGTCCCCGTCGCCCGGGAACAGCACCTTGTCCGGCCGGTGGATCTCCACCGTACGACGGCCGGCCCGCACCGTCCGCGTGCTGGGCATGTCGCTCCCTCTCCTTACGGCACGACGGCTTACGGCACGACGGCTTACGGCACGACGGCGTGCTCCACCAGCAGCCGGGCCGCCGCCGCGATCGACTCGGCGTCGATGCCCGCGGCGTGCAGCTGCTCCTCGGGGGTCGCCGAGCCCGGCATCGTACGGACGGCGAGGCGCACCAGGCGGGGTGCGGGGCGACCGTCGAGGAAGGCGTCGAGGACCGCGTCGCCGAGGCCGCCCTCCTCGCGGTGGTCCTCCACCGTGAGGAGGCAGCCGGTGCGTTCGGCGGCCTCGCGCAGGGTGGCGCGGTCGACGGGCTTGACCGAGTACAGGTCGATGACCCGCACGCGGATGCCCTGCCCGGTGAGGGCGTCGGCGGCCTTCAGCGCCTCGTGCACGGTGACCCCGGCGGCGACGAGGGTGAGGCGGTCCTCGGCACTGGCGCGCAGCACCTTGCTGCCGCCGATGGGGAACTCCTCGGTGGGGCCGTAGATGACCGGTGTCTTGCCGCGCGTGGTGCGCAGATAGCGGATGCCCTCCTGGCCCGCCATCGAGGCGACGAGCCGGGCGGTCTGGTTGGCGTCGCACGGGTACAGCACGGTCGACTCGTACACCGCGCGGAACATGGCGAGGTCCTCCAGGCCCATCTGCGAGGGCCCGTCCTCACCGATGGCGCAACCCGCGTGCGAGCCCACGAGGTTGATGCCGGAGCCACTGATCGAGGCCATGCGGACGAAATCGTGGGCGCGGGTGAGGAACGCGGCGAACGTGGAGGCGTACGGCAACCAGCCGCGCGCCGCCATGCCGACGGCCACCGCGACCATCAGCTGTTCGGCGATGTAGCACTCGAAGTAGCGCTCGGGGTGTTCCTTGGCGAAGAGTTCGGCCCGCGTGGAGTCGCCCACCTCGCCGTCGATGGCGACGACGTCGCCGCGGGCGTGCCCGAGCGCGGCGAGCGCCTGGCCGAAGGCGTCGCGGGTGGGGACCTGGTCACCGATGTCGTAGCGCGGCAGGTCCAGGTGGCCGCCCCGCACGGCGTGCAGCATACGGGCGGCGGGCGGCGGCTGGACCTCGACGTGCAGGTGCCGTACGCCGCCGAGTTCCGCGAGGGCCTCCTCGGTGTCCGGCAGCGGCTTGCCGTGCAGGCCCTCGCGGTCCTGGACCCCGGGGACACCCTTGCCCTTGAGGGTGCGGGCGAGGATCACGGTGGGCTGTCCGGCGGTGGACTCGGCTTCGCCGTAGGCACGGTCGATGGCGTCGACGTCGTGCCCGTCGACCTCGACGGTGTGCCAGTCGAAGGCCTTGAAGCGGCGTGCGTACGCGTGGAGGTCGTGGCCGTGGCGGGTGGGTCCTCGCTGGCCGAGCCGGTTGACGTCGACGATCGCGATCAGGTTGTCGAGATGTTCGTACCCGGCGTGCTCGGCGGCCTCCCAGATGGAACCCTCGGCCAGTTCGCTGTCACCGCACAGCACCCAGACCCGGTAGCCGGTGTGGTCGAGCCGCTTTCCGGCGAGCGCGACGCCGACACCGACGGGCAGCCCCTGGCCCAGCGAGCCGGTGGCCGTCTCGACCCAGGGCAGCCGGCGGGGCGTGGGGTGCCCTTCGAGGCGGCTGCCGAGCTTGCGGAAGGTGAGCAACTCGGTCTCGTTGATGGCTCCGGCGGCCTTGAAGGCGGCGTAGAGGAGGGGTGAGGCGTGCCCCTTGGAGAGGATGAACCGGTCGTTCGCGGGGTGGGCGGGGCGCTCGAAGTCATAGCGGAGATGGTGGGCCATCAGGACGGCCATCAGGTCCGCGGCCGACATCGAGGAGGTGGGGTGCCCGGAGCCGGCCGCGGCGGAGGCGCGGACGCTGTCGACGCGCAACTGCTGGGCGAGGTCGTGGAGGTGACGAGTGTTCATGAGTCCTTCTCCGTACCGGTCATGTCGGGGGCTCCGGGTAGCCGGGCCAGTTCGGGCGAGGCCGACTCCAGGGGCACGGACCAGGAGCGGACCAGCCCCAACTGGACGGACTGGCGTGGCAGTACGGTGTCCAGGAGCCAGTCGGCGGCGACCCGGACGCGGTTGCCGGGCATCGCGGCGAGGTGGTAGCCGCGGGCCAGGGCTCCGGCGATCGGCCCGGACAGCGGGATGCCGAGCGGATCGGCGGCGGCCTGCGCCCCGCCGAGGTCCACGACGAAACCCAGGTCGCGGTGGCGGTAGGGGCGCCGGGAGCCGATGCCGAGGGAGGCGGCGACGTTGTGCGCGCAGACCTTGCCGTGCCGCCAGGCGTGCTGCGCGGTCATCGGTGTGTACTGGCCCGGCTTCTCCAGGTCGGGTACGGCGGCCGCGTCCCCGCAGGCGAACACCTCGGGGTGACCGGGCACCTGGAGGTAGGGGTCGACCAGCAGCCGTCCGCGTTCCAGGGGCCGCCCGAGTCCCGCGACGAGCGGATCGGGTCGTACGCCCACGCACCACACCAGCGTGCGGGTCTCGATGAACTCCCCGTCGGTCAGCAGGACCCCGTCGTGCGTCGCCTCCTTCACGGAGATTCCCATCCGCACGTCGACGCCGCGGCGCCGCAGCACGCGGTCGGCGGCGCGGGAGAGCCGCTCGTCCATCTCCGGGAGCACGCGCGGCGCGATGTCGAGGAGTGTCCAGCGCGGCCGCATGCCCGCGCGCAGTGGCTGTTTGCGCACCAGCGCGTCGGTGAACAGCTTGCCCTGGGCGGCTACTTCGGTTCCGGTGTAGCCGGCGCCGACCACCACGAAGGTGCAGCGTGCGGAGCAGCCCCCGGGATCGTGGGCCGCTGCGGCCAGCTCCATCTGGCGGGTCACGTGGTCGCGCAGGTACAGCGCCTCGGGCATACCCCGGAAGCCGTGGGCGTACTCGGCGACGCCGGGGATCGGCAGCAGCTTGTTGACGCTGCCGACGGCCAGCACGAGCCGGTCGTAGGCGAGCGTGCCGCCCTGGCCCTCGGGGCCGGTGTAATGCACGGTGCGCGCGTCGAGGTCGATGCCGTCGGCCTCCGCCTCGCCGAGCACCAGGCGGACGTGGCGCAGGGTGCCGGGGAGCGAGACGGCTACGCGGCGGGGCTCCAGGGTGCCCGTGGCGACCTGGGGCAGCAGGGGCAGATACAGAAAGTAGTCCGTCGGGTTGAGGAGAGTGATGTCGGCCCGGTGTCGGGTCAGCCGGTACAGGGTGCGGGCCGTCCGGTACCCGGCGAATCCGGCACCGACGATCAGGATGCGGGGTCGACTCACGATTCGCCTCCGGCGTTCTCGCGCGTACGTCGTCTGCTTCGTCTGCCTGCGGGCGCGCGCATGCCACCCGTACGAGACCTTCCGCGTCCCCCTGGTCAGGGCGCCCAAACGCCGACGCCCCGGCGTTTCGCCCCCACCCCCGCGGTTACCCGGCCGGAGACCGACGCGGCACGCCCCGTTCCGGAGGTACCCCCATGACCGAGTACGGCTACTTCCTCTCGTGCGAGGAGTTCGGCCCCGCCGATCTGGTCGAGCAGGCGAGAATGGCCGAGCAGGCCGGATTCCAGCTGCTGTGGATCTCGGACCACTACCACCCGTGGAACGACGCACAGGGCCAGAGCCCGTTCGTGTGGTCGGTGATCGGCGCGATCTCGGAGGCGGTGTCGCTGCCGGTCGAGACCGCGGTCACCTGCCCCACCGTGCGGATCCATCCGGCGGTGGTGGCGCAGGCCGCCGCGACCAGCGCGGTGATGACCGGCGGTCGCTTCCGGCTGGGCGTCGGCACGGGCGAGGCACTGAACGAGCACATCCTCGGGGACGCCTGGCCGCCCGCGCACAAGCGTCTGGACATGCTGGAGGAGGCGATCCTGGTGATGCGCCGGCTGTTCTCCGGCGAGGCGATCAGCCACTACGGCACGCACTACAAGGTCGAGAACGCCCGCCTGTACACGGTCCCCGACGAGCCCGTCCCGATCGACGTCTCCGGGTTCGGCCCCGCGGCGACGCGGCTTGCGGCCCGGGTGGGCGACGGCTACATCACGATGATGCCCAAGCAGTCGATGGTGTCGCAGTTCCGCAAGGGCGGGGGCGGCGCCAAGCCGGTGAGCGGCGGCGCGAAGGTCTGTTACGGCCCGGACCGCGAGGACTGCGTGCATACGGTCCTCAAGCGGTGGTCCAACCAGTTGCTGCCGGGCGAGATGGGGCAGGTACTGCCCTCGCCGAAGCACTTCGAGCAGCTTCAGCCGCTGATCACCGAGGGCATGGTGCGGGAGAACGTGGTGTGCGGGGACGACGTGGACGCGCACGTGTCGGCGCTCAGGGAGTTCACCGACGCCGGCTTCGACCGAGTCTTCGTCAACCAGATCGGCCCGGAGCAGCGGGGGTTCTTCGACTTCTACCGCACGAAGGTGCTGCCGCAGCTGGAGCGGTAGCCGAGGCGTAGCCGAGGCAGGGTCTTCGGGGCTCCGCCACGAGTCGCCCGCCACCAGTGGCTCGGGTCCGCCACCACCGCCACCGCGCTCGGTCCGCCACCACCGCGCTCGGTCCGCCACC
>CBFHCJ010000307.1:0-7777 GCA_965654005.1 uncultured Streptomyces sp.
CGCCAGATCCTCCTGCGCGGCGAGGACAGCGCCCGAGGCGAGTGGCGCCTGCCCAGGCCACGTTGGCCAGGGGCCGGCCGCCCCGAGGCCCTTCTCACTGCGGATGCGGGCGCGCTCCCGGCGTTGGGCTGCGAGGACGTCGGGATGGCGGGCGTTCTGGTTCCGCCATCGTAGGTAGGCGCGCAATGTCCGGGTCTGTGCGGTGTGGTTTCTAAATGCTTATCGGTGGATGGAGGATGGTTATGGTTAGAGTGGGGTTGACCCCGGAGCGGCTGACCCTGGCGGGGGCGGAACTGGCCGACGAGGTCGGTTTCGATCAGGTGACCGTCTCGGCGCTCGCCCGTCGGTTCGACGTCAAGGTCGCGAGTTTGTACTCGCATCTGAAAAACTCCCAGGAGCTCAAGACCAGGATCGCCCTGTTTGCCCTGGAGGAACTCGCCGACCGGGTCGCCGATGCCTTGGCCGGACGTGCCGGCAAGGACGCCCTGGCCGCCTTCGCGGATGCCTACCGCGACTACGCCCGGGAGCACCCCGGTCGCTACACCGCCGCACGGCTCCGGCTCGATCCCGAGACGGCAGCCGCCGGCGCCGGGGTGCGGCACGCACAGATGACGCGGGCGATCCTGCGCGGCTACGACCTGACGGAGCCGGACCAGACGCACGCGGTCCGGATGCTGGGCAGCGTCTTCCACGGCTACGTCAGCCTGGAGCTGGCCGGAGGCTTCGAGCACAGCGCCCCCGACGCTCAGGAATCCTGGTCCTGGATCGTGGATTCCCTCGACGCTCTGCTACGGAACCCGGCCAGATCCTGACCAGCCGTCCGCACCCCCCGGAGGCGGTCCGCCGCGCCGGGCACCGGCGCATCTGAACATTCCGGAAATCTTGATCAACAAGCTGAGGCACTGAGCACTGAGCACTGAGCACTGAGCACTGAGCACGATCACCACACCTGTCACCGCGGACATCCTGCGATGCTTCCTCGACGTGGAAGCATCATGGTCTTTGCCTGGCAGGACGATCATGGCTTCACGCAGCGGCTGTACCGGCAGGTGCTGCCCGCTTCCGTCAACGAGCGAGCGAAGCGGACTGCCTGGGGGCGTCGGTGACGCTGCAGCGCCACCCCCGCGCCATCGTCGATGAGACGCTCGACGTGACGGTGGAGTCCAGGCCGCGCGCGGCTGCGGCGTCCTTGCCGGCTGGTAGTGCCTCGGGCTCCAGCCGGACCTGCGTCTGCTTCGTGGACGCCATCCGGTCACGAGACCGTCTCTCGCCCGGCCGGCCAAGGCCACCTCCTCTACGGCTACCGACGGGGGGCGCTGGCGTAGTTGCTCCTCAGCGAACCGCCGCAGCCGGCGGCCGCTCGCGTACGGCGCCGTAGGCGAAAAAGTACGCCGGCACCCGTTTCAGCCACCGCGAGGTGGTGAGCAGCTCGGACATCCGCTGTGCCCGCCCGGGGTTGCCGAACGGCGGGCGGCCCGCCAGCAGCGGTTCGATCACCCGTGCATGGGCGGTCCGCTGCAGCGCCTGTGTCGCGGCCGTGGTGGGCCGGCGGCGGCGCTGCACGGCGCGTACGTCACGCAGGCCGACCGCGCCCGCGCGCAGCGGCTCGACGAGATACCGCGCGGCGGCCACGGCGTCCTGAACGGCGAGGTTGATGCCGATGCCGAAGACCGGCGACATCGCGTGTGCCGCGTCGCCGATGCACAGCAGACCCGGGCGGTGCCAGCGCCCGAGGCGGTCGAGGCGTACGTCCAGCAGCTTGATACGGTCCCATGACCGCAGCGTGTGCACGCGGTCGGCGAGCCAGGGGACGGCAGCTGCGAAGTCTGCCGTGAACTGCTCGAGGCCGGCTGCCCGGCGTCGGCCATCGGACCCCTTGGGGATAAGCACGGCGCACTGCCAGTAGTCCCCGCGGTCGATCATGGCCGTGAGGAATCGGTCGCCGACGCCTCCCACGAGTCCGTCCGGGTCGTCCTGCCGCCGCGGCAGCCGGAACCACCAGGCGTCCATCGGGCAGGTGAACTGCCGCAGCCGCAGTTCGGGCAGTGACCTGGCCAGCGAGCCCCGGCCGTCGCAGGCGACCGTGAGGGCGGCCCGCAGCTCACCGGTGCGGCCGTCGAACGTGCGGTACCGCACCCCGGTGACCCTCCCCCGAGCTCTCGGCTTCCCCCGACCAGGGGGCGCCCCCCTGCGCTCCACCAGGAAGGAGGTCGCCTCGGTCCCCATCCGCAGGGAGAAGGACGGCTCCCGCCGGGCCTCGTCCGCCAGGAGATCGAGCAGATCCCACTGAGGCACCATGGCGATGTAGTTGTACATGCCCCGCAGCGCGCCGATGTCTGCGACGGTGACGAGTGAACCGTCCCGGCCGATCGGCAGCCGTACCGTCGTCACCCGCCGTTGCGACAGACGGGCGAACCGATCAGCAAGGCCCAGCTCGTCCAGCAGGGCCAGCGTCGAGGGGTGCACGGTGTCACCGCGGAAGTCACGCAGGAAGTCGCCGTGCTTCTCCAGGACGGTGACCTCCACGCCGGCCCGGGCCAGCAGCAGGGCGAGGACCATTCCGGCGGGACCGCCACCCACCACACAGCACGTGGTCCGCTCCATCGTGTCCCTCCCTTCGGCGTGAATCACCAAGTCGACCATACTGGTACATATACCCTCAAGATCTGCTGAATCCGCCACACAGTCAGGAAACGTACCCTGACGTACCGTGGCGCACCTCGACACGCTTCGGGAGACCACGATGAGCGAACAGCCGGTCCCTCTCCCCTATGCCGACCCGGCCTTCGTGGCAAACCCGTTCCCGTTCTACCGACAGCTGCGCGAGGAAGGCCCGGTGCGGCGCGCGGTCATCGTCGGCGGCCTGGAGGCCTGGCTGGTCACGCGCTACGAGGACGGACTCGCCGCGCTCTGCGACCCACGGCTGAGCAGCGACATCCGCGACGCGTCGGACCCCCGGCTACTGCAACAGCTGCCCGCGACGGAGCGCGAGTCCATGCTGCGCAACATGCTCCGCGCCGACCCGCCGGACCACACCCGCCTACGCCGCCTGGTCTCCAAGGCATTCACCGCGCGCCGGGTGGCCGAGCTACGGCCGCGCGTCCAGGTCATCACCGACCGGCTGCTCGACGCGATCGTGCACGCCGGCCGCGCGGACCTCGTCGCCGACTTCGCTCTGCCGCTTCCGGTCACTGTGATCAGCGAACTCCTCGGGGTACCCACGACGGACCGGTACGACTTCCAGCGGTGGACCGACGACATGATCCTGCGAGGACCTGAGCCGCCGGACGCGACCGTGGTCGACGGCGCCTGGCAGCAGATGCGCACGTACCTGACCAGGCTTCTGGCTGCCAAACGAGCCAACGCCGGGGACGACCTGCTCAGCGCGCTGATCACCGCCCGTGACGAGGAGCAGCGGCTGGACGAGGACGAGCTGATCGCCATGGCGTTCCTGCTGCTGGTCGCCGGATACATCACCACAGTCAACCTGATCAGCGCCGGCATCGCCGCACTGCTCACCCACCCGGACCAGCTCCAGTTGCTTCGGGACGATCCGGCGCTGCTTCCGGAGGCGATCGAGGAGTTCCTGCGCTACGACGGACCGGTCAACCCCGGCATCGCCCGCTTCGCACGGGAGAACGTCGAGATCGCGGGCGTGACAATCCCGCGCGGCGCCACCGTCCTGGTGGCCTCCGCCATCGCCGACCGCGATCCTGCACGGTTCCCTCACCCCGATCGCCTGGACATCACCCGGCGGGACAACGCCCACCTCGCGTTCGGGCACGGAATCCACTACTGCTTGGGCGCGCCACTGGCCCGACTGGAGGGCCAGATCGCCATCGAGACCGCCCTGCGCCGCCTTCCCGGTCTCGCCCTGTCCGTGCCGCCCGGCGAACTGCGGTGGAGGCCAAGCGGTCTGCGCGGCCCCGAGCACCTGCCCGTCACCTTCACACCCGGTCTCATGCTCGACGACACAGGCCCGGTCGCCCCCGCTTGATCCGGACACCCCGACGTCGCGCTCAGCCAGGGCTGGGCCCACTGAAAGAAACCGGTCCCCACGATAAGCCGTATCGCCTTCGGTCAGCCGTCCAGTACGTCACCTGCGAGATCGACCAATCCATGCGCAGCTGCATCTCCCACCGTCCGGTTCGATGGCCGGCGTCCACGCACTCGCCGGGACCTTCAGCACCGCGTGGTGGGTGCGTCGGTGACGGTCATGCCGAGCACCGCCTGCGCGACGGTCCCGCGACCGCCGCCCTCGACGCGGACACGTGGAAAACATCTGATATGCCGCTTCCCCCGAGCCTGCTCCTTCAACTGCACGAACAAGCTCTCAGCAAGTCTGAACGTTGCAGGGCAGGAGATTTCCTGCGTTACCGGCCACCACGAGCAGGGTGTTACGTCTACTTTCTACCCTACCCGCCTTCATCGATATCGAGTTGAGATCATCACAGCATTGAAAAATATTTATACGTGTGCTATAATTCGCCAACCCTTATTTATCGTTGACGATGTGACAGGAAAGAACCCAAGCAGCACCGCACTGACGGCCGCCGCCGCGCGCGCCGCCCACCTCATCGTCGACCGCCGCCCGCTGATCTTCCCCGACACGCTCGCCGAAGCCCTGCTGGGCGCTCAGGCCGAAGAGCTTCTGGGCTACCACCGCGCCTACGGAGACCACCTCGTCCTGGCTGCCGCCCGAGCCCAGACCGCCTGCCGCAGCCGCTACACCGAAGAGCGCGTGAGCTGCGCCATCCGCTCCGGAATACGCCAGTACGTCATCCTCGGTGCCGGTCTCGACACCTTTGCCTACCGCTCCGAACTCGCCCACCAGATCCGCGTGTTCGAGGTTGACCGCCCCGCCACCCAGCAGGACAAGAGAGACCGGCTGACTGCTGCGAACATCCCGGTCCCCGACAACGTCACTTACGTGCCGCTGGACTTCGAGCGCGAAACACTGGCCGGCGGCCTTCGCCCCTACGGCTTCGACCCGACCCAGCCGGCGATCGTAGCCTGGCTGGGGGTGAGCATGTACCTCACCGCCGACGCCCTTGCCGACACGCTCGACGCGATCGGGGCCTTCGCCCCCGGCACACAGCTTGTCATGGACTACATGCTGCCCAAAGACATGCGCGACACCGCAGCCCAGCAGTACGTCGACGCCGTCGCGTCTTTCGCCGCCGGTCACGGCGAGCCATGGCAAACCTTCCTCACCCCGGACGACCTCACCGCCCTGCTGCACAACTGCGGGTTCGAGTCCGTTGAGCACGTCCGCCAGCACGAAATGCTCGACGCCGCCATGTGGAACCGCCAGGACGCGCTGACGCCGCTCGATTTGTCCCGTATTGCCCATGCACGGACACGCGGGTAGGCCCACTACGCCGCTACACCCGACAAGTGCTCCTTCGGCGACAATGGACCAGGCCCTCAGCAAATCCCATCGTTGCAGGTCAGGCGCATTCTCGCATTCTTGATCGTCCATCGGTCAATCCGCCTCGCGAAAGCCCACGACTTGGGCCACGGTCACCGGCTACCTCCTGACCGCCCGTGGACAAAGGATCGGATCGCTGCTGTGGCGTGGTATGGCGGCACGGTCTTCGCCGGCGGCACGATCGTCACTTCGCTGGTGGCACGATCGTCGGCGTGACCGTCCATACCTGCCGCTCACCCTCGTGACCAGGCGCGGACAGTGCGCGAAGGCGCCCCGTCCCGACAGCTCGGATGCCGGGACGGGGCGCTGTTCGTTCGAGGGCGGGTCAGCCGAGCCAGACGATGTCGATGACGTACAGGCGTCCGGCGAGGCGGTTGCTCCAGTAAACGACGCTGAGCTGTCCGACCGAGGCGGAGCGGACACCCTCGCCTCGGGGGCCTGGCCCGTCGAAGGCCTGGGTGCTCCCCGGGCACGTCGACCAGTTCCAGGCCGTCAACGTCGTCGTAGCCACCACCGTGTTGGACGTCGACGCCGTGGATGTTGAGTCCACCGCTGTCCCCCGGTCGATGAGCGACTCACAGGACCGTTCGGCAACGATCTGCGACCGGATCTCAGCGGTGCCCCCTGCCTGTGCTACTGACGGTCGGCTGCTTCGAGGCGCCTTTGGAAGTCGGTCCGGTCGTCCGTCACCGATCTGACAACACCCGTCAAACAACACCCGTTTGTCTCGTCCGACCGGTTCAGGAAGGCGCGCCGGCCAGGACCTCCACCTTGCCGGTGTCGAGCGAGTAATAGGCGCCTACCACGGCAAGAGCGCCCTTTCCCACGAGTGGGGCGAGGTCCTGGTTGGAGCGCAGATCGTTCGCGGTCAGTTTGACCTGGGCGCGGGCCATGGTTTCGACCGGGTCGGCGCCGCTTTCCCGGACTGCCTGCTCGTATGCCGGCTGCAGAGCCTTGACGATCGCCTGCAGGCTGCCGGACAGCGGTTTGCCGTCACGAATGGACTTGTACGCCGCCTCGACGGCGCCGCAGCGCTGATGCCCGAGAACCACGATGAGCGGGGTGCCACTTGTCAGGGGCCCGTATTCGACAGAGCCGGTGACCACCGGGCCGACCGCCTCCCCGCCTGTGCGCATCACGTAAAGGTCACCCAGCCCGGTGTCGAAGAGGAGCTCAGGCGGCACTCGGGAGTCGATGCACGAGAGGATCGCTCCGAAAGGCTCCTGCTCCTGGGCCACGAGCTGACGTCTAGTCAGATCCCGGTCGGGGTGTTGAAGGTCTCCGCTCACCCAGCGCTCGTTGCCTTGCATCAGTCTCGCGAATGCGGCGGCGGGCGTGGTCGGCCGCGCTTTCGGCGAAGCGCTGGTCGCCGATGGCGAAGCGCTGGTCGCCGACGGCGCGGCGCTCGTCGATGAGCACCCCGCAAGCGCAACCGCGGCGCCGGCAAGTCCGCCGGCAAGCAGAGCTCTACGATCCGGGCGTCCTGCTCTGTCCATTCGGTCGTTCCCCTCGGTGCCGTTCAGACACGTCCCTGTGTCTGGACCACGGCAATTGTTCAGCCTCGTGTGGGCGACCTGGCGGCAGGCGCAACGGGCGCAGGCCGCTTTGCCACCGACGGCCCACACAACCGGCTCGGGCGGCGGCTTGCTCTCCTTTGAGCGCGAACCTGTGCGGGTCGACCGTTTGACGACCTTGAGATCGATGGTGCGGTCGGCCGAGCCACGTCCGGTCTGCTGGACGCCGCCCGCGCGCTGATCTCCACGGCGGCCGGCAGGCGACGGGTGTGAACGCCAGCACGACGTAGCATTTCCGTAGAGGCCCGTCTCCATGGCGGGCTGCCCGACGACGGCTTCCAGCCTTTGACACGGGGCCCGCATGATCACCGGCGCGCTCGTGCTTGTGGTTGCCCGACTCGTCGTGAAGGGGCGGCAGGCACCCGGGCAACGGATCTGGAGCGTGTGCCTCGCTTCAGAGCAAGCCGTGGAATCGTCGGGCCTTCGGGTAGGCGGATGGCTCCGTGAAGGGTGGAGGCGGGACGTGGTTGACGGCTGCGGCTGGGAGTGGGACGAAACCTTGTTCTCGGGAACAGCCGCCTATTACCAGCGTGGAAGGCTGCCTTATGCCCCTGGGCTGGCGCAGACGCTCGCCGACGTTCTGAGGCTCGACGGGCGGGGGCGTCTCATCGACGTGGGATGTGGGCCAGGCACCCTTGCCCTGGGCCTGGCGCCTTTCTTCAGTGAGGTCGTCGGTGTGGACCCGGACAGCGGGATGATCGCCGAAGCCAGGCGCCAGGCCGGAACCTGTCAATCGCGGTGAGACACGTCAGGCTGCGGGTTCTTCCTGACG
>CBFHCJ010000308.1:0-7751 GCA_965654005.1 uncultured Streptomyces sp.
TGCGGTAGTAGTCGGCCTCACCGGGGGTGTCGATGCGGACGACCGCGTCGAACTCGACACCGGTGTCGGTGGTGACCTTGACCGTGCGCGGGGTGGTGCCCTCGTTGAGCTCGGTGACGCCGGAGAAGGAGAAGGTCTCCTCGCCGGTCAGGCCGAGGGACTCGGCGTTGACACCCTCCGGGAACTGCAGCGGCAGGACGCCCATGCCGATGAGGTTCGAGCGGTGGATGCGCTCGTACGACTCGGCGATGACGGCCTTGACGCCGAGGAGCGCGGTGCCCTTGGCGGCCCAGTCGCGGGACGAGCCGGAGCCGTACTCCTTGCCCGCCAGGACGACCAGCGGGACGCCCTGCTCGATGTAGTTGCGGGAGGCGTCGTAGATGAAGGAGACCGGACCGTCGGCCTGGGTGAAGTCGCGGGTGTAGCCGCCCTCGGTGCCCGGCGCGATCTGGTTGCGCAGGCGGATGTTGGCGAACGTACCGCGGATCATGACCTCGTGGTTGCCGCGGCGCGAGCCGTAGCTGTTGAAGTCGCGGCGCTCCACACCGTGCTCGGTGAGGTACTTGCCCGCCGGGGTGTCGGCCTTGATCGCACCGGCCGGGGAGATGTGGTCGGTGGTGACCGAGTCGCCCAGCTTCGCCAGCACGCGGGCGCCGGAGATGTCGGTGACGGGCGCCGGCTCGTGGGCCATGCCCTCGAAGTAAGGAGGCTTGCGGACGTACGTCGACTCCGCGTCCCACTCGAAGGTGTTGCCGGTCGGGATCGGCAGGGACTGCCACTGGGCGTCGCCCGCGAAGACGTCCTGGTAGGACTTGTTGAACATGTCCTCGCCGATGGCGTTGGCGACGACGTCGTTGACCTCGGCCTCCGACGGCCAGATGTCCTTCAGGTAGACCGGGTTGCCGTCCTGGTCGGTGCCCAGGGCGTCGCAGGTGATGTCCACCTTCATGGAGCCCGCGAGGGCGTACGCGACGACCAGCGGCGGGGAGGCCAGGTAGTTCATCTTGACGTCGGGGTTGATACGGCCCTCGAAGTTCCGGTTGCCGGAGAGGACCGAGGTGACCGCGAGGTCGTGGTCGTTGACGGCCTTGGAGACCTCCTCCGGCAGCGGGCCGGAGTTGCCGATGCAGGTGGTGCAGCCGTAGCCGACGAGGTTGAAGCCGACCTTGTCGAGGTAGGGGGTCAGCCCGGCCTTGTCGAAGTAGTCGGTGACGACCTTGGAGCCCGGGGCGAGGGTGGTCTTGACCCACGGCTTGCGGGTCAGGCCCTTCTCGACCGCCTTCTTGGCCACCAGGGCGGCGGCGACCATGACGTACGGGTTCGAGGTGTTGGTGCAGGAGGTGATGGCCGCGACCGTCACCGCACCGTGGTCGATGGTGTAGGTCGTGCCGTCGGGGGCGGTGACCTGGACCGGGTTGGACGGGGCGCCGTTGGGGTGGACGGCCGGGGCGTCGGAGGCCGGGAAGGACTCCTCGCCCGCCTCGTCGGCGGTGGAGACGTAGTTCAGGACGTCGGTCTTGAACTGCTCGGCGGCGTTGGCCAGGACGATGCGGTCCTGCGGGCGCTTCGGGCCGGCGATCGACGGGACGACGGTGGACAGGTCCAGCTCGAGCTTCTCGGAGAAGTCGGGCTCGGCCTTCGGGTCCAGCCACAGGCCCTGCTGCTTGGCGTACGCCTCGACGAGCGCGACCTGCTGGTCGGAGCGGCCGGTCAGACGCAGGTAGTTGAGGGTCTCGTCGTCGATCGGGAAGATCGCGGCGGTCGAGCCGAACTCCGGCGACATGTTGCCGATGGTGGCGCGGTTGGCCAGGGAGGTGGCGGCGACGCCCTCGCCGTAGAACTCGACGAACTTGCCGACCACGCCGTGCTTGCGCAGCATCTCGGTGATGGTGAGCACGAGGTCCGTGGCCGTCGTACCCGGCTGCAGCTCACCGGTGAGCTTGAAGCCCACGACACGCGGGATGAGCATGGAGACCGGCTGGCCGAGCATGGCGGCCTCGGCCTCGATGCCGCCGACGCCCCAGCCGAGCACACCCAGGCCGTTGACCATGGTGGTGTGGGAGTCGGTGCCGACCAGGGTGTCGGGGTATGCCTGGCCGTTACGCACCATGACGGTGCGGGCCAGGTGCTCGATGTTCACCTGGTGGACGATGCCGGTGCCCGGCGGGACGACCTTGAACTCGTCGAAGGCGGTCTGGCCCCAGCGCAGGAACTGGTAGCGCTCCTTGTTGCGGCCGTACTCCAGCTCGACGTTCGCCTTGAAGGCGTCGTTCGTACCGAACTTGTCGGCGATGACGGAGTGGTCGATGACCAGCTCGGCCGGGGCCAGCGGGTTGATCTTCGCCGGGTCGCCGCCGAGTTCCTTGACGGCCTCGCGCATGGTGGCGAGGTCCACGACACAGGGCACGCCGGTGAAGTCCTGCATGATCACGCGGGCCGGCGTGAACTGGATCTCCTGCGACGGCTGGGCCTGGGAGTCCCAGTTGCCGAGGGCTCGGATGTGGTCGGCGGTGATGTTCGCGCCGTCCTCGGTGCGGAGCAGGTTCTCCAGCAGAACCTTGAGGCTGTACGGCAGGCGGGCCGAGCCCTCCACCTTGTCCAGCCGGAAGATCTCGTACGACTCGTCGCCCACCTGCAGCTCGCTGCGGGCGTCGAAGCTGTTCGCCGACACGACAGTCTCCTTCATTGATGTGCGCGTACCACCGCAATCCTGCCGCCACGACGTCTGGGCCGATCCGCTGAGGCAAGCCTAAATCAGGTAACCCTTACCAGGACGGCGACCGCGGTACGCCTGGGCAGATATCTCGATGTCGAGATAACTCTAGTACATGGAGCGCGGCTGGTCATGCCCGGCGGTTCACCCGAACAGACTCCCCAAGAGGCGCCATCTCATATCTGAGATAACCTGGGCCTCATGTCAGACGACTACCTCGTACGCATCGGCAAGCTCATCCGTGACGCCCGGCAGCATCGGGGCTGGACTCAGGCGCAGCTCGCCGAGGCGCTCGGCACCAGTCAGAGCGCCGTGAACCGCATCGAGCGCGGCAATCAAAACCTCAGCCTTGAGATGATCGCCCGAATCGGTGAAGCTCTGGACAGCGAGATCGTGTCGCTGGGCTATGCGGGACCCATGCATCTGCGGGTGGTCGGCGGTCGTCGGCTCTCCGGCGCCATCGACGTGAAGACGAGCAAGAACGCCTGCGTGGCCCTGCTGTGCGCCTCGCTGCTCAACAAGGGGCGCACGGTGCTGCGCCGGGTCGCCCGCATCGAGGAGGTCTACCGCCTTCTGGAGGTCCTCGGGTCGATCGGGGTACGGACGCGGTGGATCAACAACGGGGTCGACCTGGAGATCGTGCCGCCCACCGATCTCGACCTGGACGCCATCGACGCGGCGGCCGCCCGCCGTACGCGCTCCATCATCATGTTCCTCGGCCCGCTGCTGCACCGCACGGACCGCTTCAGGCTGCCGTACGCGGGAGGCTGCGACCTCGGTACCCGCACCGTCGAGCCGCATATGATCGCGCTGCGCCGGTTCGGGCTCGACGTCACCGCCACCGAGGGGTACTACCACGCCGTCGTGGACCGCTCCGTGTACCCCAGGCGGCCGATCGTGCTGACCGAGCGCGGCGACACGGTGACCGAGAACGCACTGCTCGCCGCCGCCCGCCACGACGGCGTCACGGTCATCCGCAACGCCTCCTCCAACTACATGGTCCAGGATCTGTGCTTCTTCCTGGAGGCGCTCGGCGTGGAGGTCGAGGGCATCGGCACCACCACGCTCAGCGTGCACGGCGTGCCGAACATCGACGTCGACGTGGACTACTTCCCCTCGGAGGACCCGGTCGAGGCGATGAGCCTGCTGGCCGCCGCGGTCGTCACCGAGTCGGAGCTGACGGTGCGCCGGGTGCCGATCGAGTTCCTGGAGATCGAGCTGGCGGTCCTGGAGGAGATGGGCCTCGATCACGACCGCACTCCGGAGTACACCGCCGACAACGGCCGCACCCGCCTGGTGGACCTCACCGTCCGGCCCTCCAAGCTGGAGGCGCCGATCGACAAGATCCACCCGATGCCGTTCCCCGGTCTTAACATCGACAACGTCCCGTTCTTCGCGGCCATCGCGGCCTCCGCGCAGGGCAAGACGCTGATCCACGACTGGGTGTACGACAACCGAGCCATCTACCTGACCGACCTGAACCGCCTCGGCGGCCGACTGCAGCTGCTGGACCCCCACCGGGTACTGGTCGAGGGCCCGACCCGCTGGCGGGCCGCCGAGATGATGTGCCCGCCCGCGCTGCGGCCCGCCGTGGTCGTCCTGCTGGCGATGATGGCGGCCGAGGGCACGTCGGTGCTGCGGAACGTGTACGTCATCAACCGGGGTTACGAGGACCTGGCGGAGCGGCTCAACTCGGTGGGGGCGCAGATCGAGACGTTCCGGAACATCTGAACGGCGAGGTTCCGTGCCCCTTGGAGGCAAGGGGCACGAAACCTCAACATGCCAGCTGACCTGCGGATACCCACCTTCACGGCCCTCCACTGATCACTGTTGTTTTTCAGCACCTTGTGCAACGCACGTGCAAGATGATCTGGAGTGGTTGACGATACGTCAGAGACATCTGAGACATCTGAGTATCCGTCAGCCGTCACGGAGGGTTGTCGCCGAAGTGGCCTCGCAACGTCCGATGTCGGTCGTGCCACGCCGACCGCGTCCGGTCGACCATCGGCACCCACTTCGAAGACCCGGCAAGCCACCCCGGTAACCACGTGCTGCGGCGTGCGGCGAGACGTGCATCCGGTGCTCACGCGGAAGGCGGGCTCATGACAGGTCCACGTGTGGGTGTCCGAAAACGTCTCCGCGCCTGCGAGGCATGCTTGCGCGGGCCACCTCGCGGCCGTGATCCTGTGACGACGGCCATCAGCAGTGAGGCTTCACGGGAGGGGACTGCGCGGTGAGCCCGGATCGCGATGACACCTTCGGCAGAGTCGGCTTGTCGGCTGCGGCGGCACGTGTCGCAACGATTTCCGTGGTCCTTTGAAGGACACGCCTTGCGTGACCCCGAGGCGCCCGCGAGGCGGTGGCAGGGCTCGCCTGAGGCGGACGCATCTGGCCGGGAAGGGAGATGCTTTGGCGCCGACTAGTCACAACCTGGAGATGCCGCACAAGAGACCAGGGCATCCATATGAACCCCTCGGCAGGGGTAAGATTGGCGATGAATCCCTTGAAATGGCGCGGCATCACGTCGTACCGTATAACCAACTGAGGGACATCTGGAACGCTAATCTCGGTAATTTGGAAAACGCGAGTGAACTTCTTAAGGCAGTCGTAAAATATGCTTGTTTTTACGGCATGTCGACGCTCGCGCCCGAAGATATCCAGCATGTCCGCGAGCTCTGTGCGGAGATCTCGGACGGTCGGGTCGTCCACGATTCCCGCAGTGATCGTCACGATGGCTGGGACAGCTTCTGCCAGGTCTACGCCTGGCTTCCCGGGAACCTCTTCATTGGTCCCAGAGACCGGGTCGATGACCCTGGAGAGAAGTTCGAAAAGGATGCCGGGCCGATATTCTCGTCAGCCGGCAGGGTCGCCCCTCTCTTCGTCGCCCCTCTCTTCGAGAGTCTTTCCTTCATCAGTGAAAAGATTAGCCGATACCTGAACCCAGCAAGCCGCCAACCGCAGCTGGCCAAAGAAGCTTACGGCCAGTTGGCCAAGGTGGCCCGCCGTGCCCGGTACATTAACTTCAAAGAATGCCACTGGAAATGGGAGAAAGATCCGGGGGAGCTGGAAAAACTGAAGTCGAAGGGAAGAAAACCGGGGCCCAGAATAATACCGAGCGTTGACCCGCAACCTTCGTCCTCATCGGTGCCGTGAGGGCGCACACCTGTGATCCCAGGGGGGAGCCCAGTGGATCTTGACGCCCTGAGGGGGCACCTGGCGAGTCTGGGGGATCCGCCGACGCTGCGTGCCGCGGATGCCTCGCTTCCCGAGGAGCTGCGCGCCATGCTGGCGGCGTTCCCGGACGGCGTATGCCGCGGTGCGGCTGGTAGCGGGCGGCCGGAAGTGGACGCGGGGCGTACGAAGCTGACGCTCGTTGTCGTCTGGGAGTCCGCTGCCTGGCCTGCCGGGGCGCTCGTGGCCATGGCGGTGCAGGCGGTGACGGTGACCGTGACCAGCCAGGGTTCGGTTGCCATGGCGCTCGGCGGCACGTTCGACAACGTCGAGGTGGAGTCGACGCTGACTGTGGACGATGTCGGGTGGCTGTCCGCCGCCGTGCGGCCGCGGCAGCGGGGCGCGTTCGCCCGCTCGCTGGACGAGTTGGGCAGCCGTTTCGCGGGTGGCGGCCTGTGGCAGTCCGCGCGGGAGGGGCTGCGCGCGTTCGGATTCGATCCCGGGGATGTCGCGGGCTTCGACTACCGCCTGGTCAAGAAGGGACAAGGCGCGCCGGCCCGCTACCAGGTGACGTCCATCGCGGTCGTCGCCGGGCTCGACGTCAGGGGGCTCTCCCTGGAGGTCGCCTTACGGCTTCCCGATCTGGGCGTCACCGGCAGGCTGCGTGACGACAAACCGGTCAGCGTCCGATCGCTGCTGGAGTCGTTCGGTATTCCCGCGGGAGAGGTGCCCGAGTCCGCCGCCGTCAGCGAGCTGTCGTTCGGGGCTCTTCTCGGGGACTGGTACCTCTTTCAGGTGAAGGCCACGGGTGACTGGCCGCTCGGGCCCTTCACGATCACGTCCCTGAGTCTGTACGTGTATCAGGACACTCTTCAGGGACTCATGGCTCGCATCGCGGGCACGGTGACGATCGGCTCCTCTTTGAGCATCGCGGTCTCGGCCGCGAAGGCCGCCGGCGAGAAGGGCGGCTGGACCTTCGGCGGCGGTCTGGAGGCGGGTGAGGCGCTCCGCATGGAGGATGTCGTCGAGGCCCTGCGCCTGCCCGATGTGCCGGAGCCGGTCAGGACGATGGAGCTCACCACGCTGTGGCTGTCCCACACCACCGGGACCGAGATCTTCGAGTTCCTGTGCCAGGGCGAGATCACCATTGCCGACGGGATCACCGCCGAGCTGGGGCTGACCGCCACCCGGGACGGGTCCGCGACCCGCTACGGCGGCACCCTGTCCGTGGACGGCTTCACCTTCGAGGTCGCCCTCGACGCGGAGAAGTCCGGCTCCGATGTGCTGGCCGCCACTTATCACGCCCCCGAGGACGGGGGGCAGATCACGCTACGGGACTGGGTCGCCCACTTCTCCGAGGAGCTGGCGGCCGACATCCCCGAGAGTCTGCGGATCGGGCTGAAGGACGCCAAGTTCGTCCGGGTCAAGCCGCAGAGCGGTCCGGCGGTGTTCGCCCTCGGGGTCGATCTGTCGGCGGGGATCGATCTGGCGCAGCTTCCGCTCGTCGGCGGCTTCCTGTCGGGCGCGGGCACCCTCGGCGTGGACGATCTGCAAGTCCTCTACTCCTCCGGGGCGTTCGACGCCTCCGCCACCGCGTCCGCCAAGGCGCTGCTCGGACAGGCCGGGGTGGCGGCGCTTCCGGCGGGCGGGCTCAAGGCGGGACCGGCGGCGCTGGCCACGCTGCGGATCGGGCCGGAGAGTGTGCCGGTGGCCCTGGGGCTGCCCACCGCAGCCGGAAGCTCAGGGTCCGGCACCCCGGCCCCAGCCCCAGCCCCTTCACCCACGCCCACGCCCGCACCCCCCCCAGCCAAGACCGGAGGTTACGGCTCCCCCGCCACCGCCAGTGTCTGGATCACCCTCCAGAAGC